>JAKSNE010000099.1 GCA_024400135.1 Paludibacteraceae bacterium | reverse complement strand
CGCTGGAAGGTGTCAGTTTCTCTGTTGCCATAGTATTTTAATTGCTTAGTGATTAGTGCTTAGTGATTATTGCTTAGTGATTAATGTTGACTTTGCGACTGCAAAGGTACAACTTTTTTTTGATATATGCAAATAAAAGTACAGAATTGTACTTATTTTTTGTAAAATCGGCAAAACTCCCTTATTCCGCATTGTTCGCAATGGGGTTTGCGGGCGGTGCAGACATAGCGGCCGTGAAGCAGCAACCAGTGGTGCGCTTTTGGAATGAGTTCGGCAGGGATATACTTAGTGAGTTGTCGCTCGGTTTGGAGTACGTTCTTGCTGTTGGTGGTCAGTCCCAAACGCTCGCTAATGCGGAAAATATGCGTATCGACCGCCATCGTTGGGCAGTTCCAAAGCACAGCCATGATGACGTGTGCCGTCTTGCGTCCAACACCCGAAAGGGCTACGAGTGCGTCCTCATCACAAGGCACTTGCCCGTTATGACGTTCGGTTAACTGTTGCGCCATCGCGACGAGGTGTTGTGCCTTGGCGTTGGGATAACTGACGGAGTGAATGAAAGAGAAGATTTGTTCGGGTGTGGCTTTAGCCATAGCGACCGCATCGGGATAGGCGGCAAAGAGAGCCGGCGTGACCATATTCACGCGTTTGTCGGTACATTGGGCGGAGAGCATCACGGCTACCAGCAACTCAAAAGGGTTGCGGTAATTGAGTTCGCTTTCTGCCACCGGCATATTCGCCTCAAACCACTCAATAATCGCCTTATATCTCTCTTGAACTGTCATCCGCGTATGTCTTGCTGAGGAATCGCAGCAGTTGGGTCGCGTCCTTGACCGTGACTTCGGTTGCTTCGCTAATGGGCTGTTGTTTGAGGCGCAGAAGCATGATCTGATAGAGTAGGGTAAGGCACGCCTCTACATCGCTCATAGTGGGACGATCGGTCTTGGCTTTGAGCAAATTCAACTGCGGTTGTAAGTGAATCATCACTGCGCGATAAGGTGCCTCAGTATCGAGCAACTCGTCGTGCAGGTCCTCTAACTCGGAGAGGGCGTTCTTGGCGAGTTGCAGGTGTCCGCCGTTGATGATACCCTCGGAATGCATCATATCACTGATCTCCATCAGCTCGGGGGTAGCGGTAGCGTTTTGCGGAAAGGCTCTGAGATAGTCTTCCATTTGCCAGAGGTACAGGATGTACTCGGCGATATTGTCTTTTTTACTCTTCATAATCGCTTAGGAATTGTTCTATTTCGCGTCTGTCTTTTTTCGTGGGTCGTCCCGTGCCTCGGTCGCGTCCGTTTTGTCCGGCTATGCGGGCGAGTTCGAGCAGTTCGAGTTGGTCGGGAGCCGTGATGTCTCGCATATACTCGGGTACGAGTTTAGCGCCAAGGCGGTTCTCGCTGAGTTGGAGTACTTGGTAGGTATAGTGGATAGGACCTTTGCGCACGGAGAACGTGTCGCCCACGTGAAAGGTACGACTGGGTTTGAGTTCCTGTCCATCCATAGTGATACGACCTTTCTTACACGCATCGGCAGCCATCGAGCGGGTCTTGTATATCCGCATGGCAAATAAGTATTTATCGACTCGTTCTTCCATCTCAGTTATAACAATTCATTGTTTTATCGATGCCTTGCAGGCAGAAGGACTTGATAATCTCCGTAGTCTTAGGCAGGAGTTCTTGGATGGTCTTTTCTTCCTCGTCTGTCCATTCGCCAAGAACGAAGTTAATCTGTGCTCCGCGGCTGTAGTCGTTACCGATACCGAACCTCAGACGCGCATAGTTAGGTGTGTTGAGAACGGACTGTATATGTCCCAGTCCGTTGTGCCCGCCGTTGCTGCCTTGCTTGCGGATACGGAGTTGACCGAAGGGTAGGTTGAGGTCGTCCACGAGCACGAAGATGTTCTCAAGCGGCACTTTCTCCTCGTTCATCCAGTACCGAACGGCATTGCCGCTAAGGTTCATGAACGTAGAGGGCTTGAGCAGTACCACCTCGGCATTTTTGACACGACCGTGTCCGACGAAGCCGTATCGCTTGTCCTCAAAAGCAATGTTGGACGCTTCGGCAAAAGCGTCCAACATGCGAAATCCTATGTTGTGTCGGGTGTTACGGTACTCGTCGCCGATATTGCCGAGCCCGACAATCAAATATTTCATTAATGCTTAGTGATTAGTGCTTATTATTCAGCTGCTGCGGTAGCGTTCTCAGCAGAAGCGCGGGTAGCACGTACTTGAGCTACGCAAGCTTCCTTCGGGCTAACCATCGTCAAGCCTTCAATCTTAATATCCTCAACGGCAATCTTCTTACCAAGACCTAAGGTGGTAACATCGAGGTTGATGTCCTCAGGAATAGCGGTATAGATACCGTTCACTTTTACTTTCTTCATATCGAGGCTCAGTTTACCACCGGCTTTCACACCTTCAGCCAGACCGCTCAAGTGAACGGGCAGAGCTACGGTAACAGGCTTCTTATCATTAACCTCTAAGAAATCAATGTGTAGGAGGTTACCCGATACAGGGTGGAATTGCAACTCTTTCACAACGGCGAGTTTCTTAGCGTCACCAATGGTGAGGTTAACAAGCAGCGTGTCAGGCGTGTAGATGAGTTTGCGAACGGCTTCTACATCAACAGTGAAAGTAGCGTTTTCGCCTACGCCATAAACGTTACAGGGAACGAGATTTGCTTTACGGAATGCCTTAGCGGCTTTTTTGCCGTACTCCGCACGGGGAGTGCCGACGAGATCAAAAGTTTTCATAATTTAATTGTGTTACTCTGATTAATACCATACACCTTGGAGTACTTTTCTTACTCACAAGAAAGGCGACCTGCGTCGCCTTTGTTGCCTAACGAGGAGTCGAACCTCGCCCCTCAGAACCAAAATCTGATGTACTACCGATATACGATTAGGCAGTCACTTTTTCAAAAGCGGGTGCAAAGGTACTGCTTTTTTTTGATATGTGCAAATATTTTGTGAAAAAAAATGATTTTTTCTGCTATTTGCACGATTTATGTGTCATTTTTGGCTGTAAACTCACGAAGACCGTTCGGTGACCCTTCGGTAACGTTTCGGTGATCCTTCGGTCAGGTAACGTTATTACAAGGGTTAATAAAAGACCTAAATTTGTTGACCATCTTTCTAAGAACGTGCAAAGATACGACTTTTCTTGATATATGCAAATAAAAATGCAATTTATTACTTCACTAAGGCGAGTTTGGTGGCTTCGCGGTAGGCGACCATCAGACCGCCGGTGCCAAGGAGCGTGCCACCGAAATAACGTACGACAACCACTAAGATATGGTCTAATCCTGCACTATCTATCGCCCGCAAAATAGGGAGCCCTGCCGTGCCGTGCGGTTCGCCATCGTCCTTGGTGCGCCATAAGTCCGGTCCTAAACGATAAGCATAACACACGTGACGCGCATCGTGGTACTTCTTTTTGTACCAGTTGATACGCTCCTTCGCTTCCTCTTCGTTAGCGATGGGTTCAGCAAAACTGAGGAACTTACTCCCGCGGTCTTTGTATATGCCCGTTCCTTGTACCATCTTAATCGGGGAACTGCATCAGATATGCTTTAATGAAGGCATCGATATCGCCATCCATGACGGCGTCGACGTTGTGCGTTTCGTAGTTCGTGCGATGGTCTTTCACACGGCGGTCGTCGAAGACGTAACTGCGGATCTGCGAACCCCATTCAATCTTCTTCTTACCGGCTTCGACCTTTGCTGCTGCCTGACGGCGTTTCTCTAATTCGAGTTCATACAACTGCGAGCGCAAGTGACGCAACGCGTTCTCGCGGTTTTTGGGCTGGTCACGAGTCTCGGTGTTCTCAATGACAATCTCATCGGGCTGACCCGTCAGTACGTTGATGAACTTATAGTGCAGACGCACACCCGATTCCACTTTGTTGACGTTTTGTCCACCGGCACCGGAGGAACGGAAGGTATCCCAACTGATTCCTGCGGGATCGACCTTAATGTCGATACTATCGTCAATCAACGGCACTACAAACACCGATGCAAACGAGGTCATGCGCTTGCCTTGGGCATTGTAAGGACTGACGCGCACCAAACGGTGAACGCCATTCTCCGACTTGAGATAACCGTACGCCATCTCTCCTTCGACATTGAAAGTGACCGTCTTGATTCCGGCGGCATCGCCCTCTTGGTAGTTAGAGACGGTGACCTTATAATCGTGTTTCTCGCAATAGCGTTGATACATACGCATAAGCTGTTCTGCCCAGTCCTGCGCCTCGGTACCACCGGCACCACTGACAATCTTCAGTACCGCCGGCATTGAGTCTTCCTCGTGGGAAAGCA
>JAKSNE010000098.1 GCA_024400135.1 Paludibacteraceae bacterium | reverse complement strand
AAGAGCTCTACTTCCTCATCTGTCTTTAGATAGATCATTCTTTTCTTTAATAAGCCATAGCGCCCGAGCGACCTTTGATACGCATGCCGCCTTCAAAGAAGCCGTCATAGTGACGCATCAAGAGGTGAGACTCAATCTGCTGTAATGTATCCAGGATAACACCCACCATAATCAGCAAGCTCGTTCCACCAAAGAACTGAGCAAAGCCCATCGTCACATTGAACAGACGAGCAAATGCCGGAAGTACGGCGATGATAGCCAGTAAGATAGAACCCGGCAAAGTGATACGACTCATGATTGAATCAATATACTCTGCGGTTTTCTTACCCGGCTTAACACCCGGAATAAATCCATTGTTCAACTTCAGATTCTCTGCCATCTGTACGGGATTGATAATAACAGCGGTATAGAAATACGTAAAGGCAATGATGAGCAATGCGAATACAGCATTATAACCAAAGCTGTCATTATTCATGAACGTACGTACGAACCAGCCCGAACCGTCTGCACGGAAGCCAACGATAGCGATAGGAATAAACATGATTGCTTGTGCAAAGATGATAGGCATCACGTTAGCGGCATTCACTTTCAAAGGAATGTACTGGCGCACACCACCATACTGTTTATTACCAATCACGCGCTTAGCATATTGTACAGGAATCTTACGGGTACCTTGTACGAGCATGATAGCAAAAGCGAAGACGAGCAACATAACGATAATCTCAAAGATGAAGATCATGATACCACCACTACCGGTATCGTTCAAACGGGACGAGAACTCTTGTACCAAAGCCCCCGGGAAGCGAGCAATAATACCAATCAAGATGATGAAGGAAATACCATTTCCGACACCGCGATCGGTGATACGCTCACCTAACCACATCACGAACATAGAGCCCGCGCAGAGGATAACAGTAGAAGAGATCGTAAACCAGTTGAAACCGATAGCCAGAGGTTGACCTGCTTGTGCCATCTGTACGCTCAAGTTCACCAAGTAACTCGGACCTTGGAACAGCAAGATAGCTACAGTCAGATAACGGGTAATCTGATTCATCTTCTGACGGCCGGATTCGCCCTCTTTCTGCATCTTTTGGAAGTAAGGAACAGCTATGGTTAACAGCTGAATCACAATGGATGCAGAGATGTAGGGCATGATTCCCAATGCAAAGATAGATGCATTGGAGAATGCTCCACCGGAGAACATATCCAACAACGCCATCAAGCCACCAGCCGTTTGGGCATGGAGGGCGCTCAGAGCGTCAGGATTGATACCCGGAAGAACGATGAAGGATCCGAAACGATAGATGAGCACGAACAGAAGCGTGGTCAGCAGTCGATTACGAAGATCCTCGATCTTCCAGATATTTTGAATTGTCTCAATAAATTTACGCATAATGTTAGAGTTTTACAATGGTTCCGCCTACGGCAGTGATAGCCTCTTCTGCTTTCTTAGAGAAAGCGTTGGCTTCTACTGTCAATTTAGCAGAAAGAGTACCGGTTCCTAAGATCTTAACCAAAGCGCCCTTCTTGGTGAAGCCCGCCTCGTGAAGTTCTTGCAAGCCAATCTTCTCAATCTTCTTCAGTTCAGCGAGCTGTTGAAGAACGTGAAGGTTGATCGCTTTGTACTCCACACGATTAATGTTCTTAAAACCAAACTTAGGCAGACGACGTTGCATAGGCATCTGACCACCTTCGAAACCAATCTTCTTCGAATAACCCGAACGAGATTGAGCACCCTTACTACCACGAGTAGAAGTACCACCTAAACCCGAACCGGCACCACGGCCAATTCGTTTACCGGTCTTCACTGAACCCGCAGCAGGAGTTAACTTATTTAATTCCATAAAGCTTCGTGTTTTAATTGTTAATCAATTACTTTTACCAAGTGTTTAACTTTCTCGACCATTCCTAAGATAGCAGGATTAGCCTCGTGCTCAACAATGGCGTTCATCTTACGCAAACCTAATGCTTGCATAACCAGTTTCTGATTCTTCGTAGATTTGATGATACTACGAACTTGTTGAATTTTAATCTTTGCCATAATCGTTCACTTTTTATCCGTTAAACACAGTACTCAAACTTACACCACGGTTAGCAGCAACCATACGAGCATCGCGCATTTGTGCCAATGCCTCGAAGGTAGCTTTTACCAAGTTGTGAGGGTTGCTCGAACCTTTGGCTTTAGCCAACACGTCCGTAACACCAACGCTCTCCAACACGGCACGCATAGCACCACCGGCTTTTACTCCGGTACCGTGAGTGGCGGGTTGCAAATAAACCAATGCACCACCAAACTTAGCCAACTGCTCGTGAGGTACAGTACCCTTCAATACGGGCACTTGAATTAGATTCTTCTTTGCAGCTTCGGTAGCTTTGGCGATAGCCGCCGTTACTTCACCTGCTTTACCTAAACCGTAGCCTACGATGCCAGCCTCATTTCCTACAACAACGATGGCTGCAAACGTAAACGTACGTCCACCTTTCGTCACTTTCGTAACGCGGTTAACAGCGACGAGGCGCTCCTTGAGCTCCAAGTCTTGGGTTGTTTTAACTCGATTCATAACCATAATTGTTTTTAGAATTTAAGACCTGCTTCGCGAGCAGCGTCTGCTAATGCTTTCACACGACCATGATAGAGGTAACCGTTGCGGTCGAAAACGACAGCCTCCACACCTGCTTGTTTAGCAGCGGCGGCAATCAGTTTACCAACTTCAACAGCTTTCTCTGTCTTCGTCATCTTATCCTTGATACCGAGCGAGCCGGCGCTTGCGAGCGTCTTACCTGCTTGGTCATCAATCACTTGAGCGTAAATTTGACTGTTAGAACGGAATACAGTCAGACGGGGTTGCTCTGCGGTTCCCGATACTTTCGTACGGATCGAAGCCTTAATTTTCAGTCTTCTTGCAATTTTCTTAATCATAACTTATTCCTTTCTTTATTTACCAGCCGATTTACCAGCCTTACGACGAACAACTTCACCTTGGAAACGAATACCTTTACCTTTGTAAGGTTCGGGTTTGCGGAACGAGCGAATCTTTGCGCAAATCTGTCCAAGCAATTGCTTGTCAGCGGTCTCCAAGAATACAAATGGGTTTTGGTTACGCTCTTGCTTCGTCTCTACTTTTACCTCCTTAGGCAATTGCAGATAGATAGGGTGCGTATAACCAAGCGAGAAGTTAAGGATGTTGCCGTTGTTCTCTACACGATAACCAACACCAACGAGCTCAAGAGCTGCCTTGTAGCCTTCGCTTACACCATATACCATATTGTGAATCAAAGCACGATAGAGACCATGTTTAGCACGGCTCTCTTTCTCGTCGTTCGGACGAGTTACGTGAATCACACCATCCTCAATACTTACCGTGATGATCTTATCAACGGCTTGTACCAGTTCTCCTTTAGGACCTTTAACGGTCACTACGTTTTCCGGGCTAACGGTTACGTTTACGCCTGCAGGAATCGCTATAGGTAATTTACCAATTCTTGACATAATAGTTCCTCCTTACATTAATAAACATAACACAATACCTCACCACCTAACTTCAAGCCTTCAGCTTCCTTGTTAGTCATCACACCTTTCGAAGTGGAAAGGATAGCGATTCCTAAGCCGTTCAGTACGCGAGGCATCTCACGATAACCTACATACTGACGAAGACCGGGTGTGGAAACACGTTCTAAACTCTTGATGGCGTTAACTTTGTTAACCGGATCATACTTCAAAGCAACCTTAATCGTGCCTTGAGGTCCATCTTCCACGAACTTGTAGGAAAGGATATAACCTTTCTCAAACAAGATACGGGTGATCTCTTTCTTCAGATTCGAAGCAGGAACTTCTACTACGCGATGTCCCGCTTTGATTGCATTTCTGAGACGTGTCAGAAAATCTGCGATTGGATCTGTCATAATTGTTTTGTTTTTAAAATTATCCCGACTATCGAGACATTATTTAATAATGTTAATTCTACCAGCTTGCTTTCTTCACACCGGGGATCAAGCCCTTGGAGGCCATCTCACGGAATTGAATACGACTCAAGCCGAATGCACGCATGTAACCTTTTGGACGACCGGTGATCTTGCAGCGGTTGTGCAAGCGAACGGGACTTGCGTTCTTAGGAAGAGCTTGCAAGCCTTCGTAGTCACCATCCTTTAGAAGTTGTGCACGCTTAGCAGCATAACGAGCCACTAATTTTGCGCGTTTCACCTCGCGGGCTTTCATTGATTCTTTTGCCATAGTCTTTACTTTTTGAATGGTAAGCCAAACTCACGAAGCAGAGCAAAGCCTTCTTCGTCCGTGTTAGCGGTGGTAACGAACGTGATGTTCATACCTAACAGTTTGGTGATGTTATCAATGTTAATTTCAGGGAAAATGATTTGCTCCGTAATACCTAAGGTAT
>JAKSNE010000097.1 GCA_024400135.1 Paludibacteraceae bacterium | reverse complement strand
TTCTTAAACGTATCCAGATAGAAACGGAAGTTATCCGGATTCATACCTCTGCGAATCATCTTCTCACGATACTCCTCCTCGCGGTGGATACGTTGTCCACCGGAAGTGATCTCCAGACCACTCATCAGTAAGTCGAAACTCAAGGTCAATGACGGGTCTTGCGGATCGTCCATGGCGTAGAATGCTCTATGCTGGCTTGGGAAATGCGTTACAAACACAAAGTCCGAACCGAACTTCTCGTTCGCGTACTTACAGATGGCGCGTTCCTCTTCGGGAGCCAAATCGTCTTCACCACGATGGTCTTCGGTGAGGTGTTCATTGAACAAGATCTCATGTACCTCGCTCAGTTTCCACATCGGCACGTTCGTCGGCAGGACGGGCAAAGTAGCGTTGAGCAGTTTGAGCTCGTGGTCGCACACGTTACCTACACGCTCGATGATAGCGCGCAACAGGTTAGCTTCGAGGTTCATCACGTCCTCTTGACCCTTGATAAAGCCCATCTCCACATCAAGAGAGATATACTCATTGAGGTGACGCGATGTAGCATGTTTCTCGGCACGATAAGCGGGAGCAATCTCGAACACGCGCTCATAAACACCCACGCCAATCTGTTTGTAGAACTGAGGCGATTGAGCGAGATAGACCTGTTTGCCGAAGTAGTCGAGTTTGAACACGTTAGCACCGCCTTCTGCGCCCTCGGAGACGATCTTCGGGGTGAAGATCTGCGTAAAGCCTTCCTCAGTCAAGAAATCGGCAAACGCCTTAGCGATAGTCGATTGGACTTTAAGAATAGCCATGTCGCGCGGGTTACGAAGGGTGACTTGACGGTTATCAAACTTATAACGCAACAGCGTCTCCTCGTCACCGAACTTAAGGGCGTTCATATCAACGACCTCGGTGGTGGAAGGACGAGAGAGGACTTCGACTTTATCGACAGCGATCTCAATGGTGTTATAGAACGCAGCGGGGTCTTTGATGGTAGCCTCATTGACCTTACCGGTGATGGTCACCGCCATCTCACGGCAGAGGTCGGACATAGCCACCTGTTCGCCTTGTTCGTTAAAGAACTTAGACTGTTCGCCCACAACGGTTTGCAATAGTCCGCGACTCTTACGCAGGATGATGAACCCACCCCACTTGGTCACGCGAACGTTATGAATCATACCGGAAACCTCGACGAGATCTCCGGTATGAGCGTTATTCAGATTAGTTAACATAACTTACTCTGCTTTGGGTTCTTCAGCTGCGGGAGCTTCAGTAGCCTCTACCGGTGCTTCTTCAGCCTTAGCGGTTTTCTTACCAGCACGACGTGTGGTTTTCTTAGCAGCTTTCTTAGCGTCCTTCAACATATTCTCGTTGTAGTCCACTAACTCGATGATACACATCTCAGCGGCATCGCCCAGACGGAAACCGGTGCGAAGGATACGGCAGTAGCCACCGGGACGGTTAGCGATCTTCTCGCTAACGTTTTGGAACAACTCCGTTACCACTTCTTTTTGTTTGAGTTCAGCGAAGACCAGACGACGATTAGCCGTGGTATCTTCTTTGGCACGTGTCAGTAAGGGTTCAACGTAAATACGCAGAGCCTTAGCTTTTGCCAACGTCGTAGAGATGCGTTTGTGCTTGATCAGAGAGCAAGCCATGTTCGAAAGCATAGCGCCACGGTGAGCAGCCTTACGACCAAGGTGATTGAATTTCTTATTATGTCTCATAATAATTTGTGATTTTTGATTTGTGATTAGTGTTTAGTGTTTAATCAACTGTTTCGATTACGCGATAGCGGCTGATATCCATACCGAATGCAAGTCCGTTACGTTCGAGCAGTTCGTCCAGTTCGGTGAGCGACTTCTTACCGAAGTTACGGAACTTGAGCAAGTCGTTGCGGTGATACTTAACTAACTCTCCTAATGTATTGACCTCGGCAGCCTTTAAGCAGTTGAGGGCACGTACGGACAAGTCCATATCTTGCAGACGTTGGTTGAGTAACTGACGCATACGGAGAATCTCTTCGTCCAATGCGCTGTTGTTCTTCTTCGTATCTTCCTCTAAGACGATACGCTCGTCCGAGAACAGCATGAAGTGATAAATCAAAATCTTTGCTGCCTCCGTGAGGGCATCCTTAGGAAGGATAGAGCCATCTGTACTAATCTCAAAGGTGAGCTTCTCGTAGTCGGTACGTTGTTCTACACGGTAGCTATCTACAGCGAAACGAACGTTGAGGATAGGCGTATAGATGGAGTCAATCGCCAGCGTGCCGAAAGCATCGTTCGAGTGACGATTTTCGTCAGCGGGAACATAGCCACGACCCTTATTGATGGTGATCTCGATCTCGAAGTCTGCACTCTCGTCCAACTCGGCTAAAACGAGTTCGGGGTTAAGCACTTCAAAGTCGGTGAGCACCTCGTTGAGGGCACCAGCCTTGAAAACTTTGGATTTGAATACATGCAACTTAATCGTTTCTCCAATGTTTTCTGAACCTTCCTTGCGGATGAAGCGAACCTGTTTGAGATTTAATATCAGATTGGTAACGTCGGTGATGACACCCGGAATAGTGGCAAACTCATGATCAACCCCACTAATCTTGATAGAGCAGATAGCATATCCCTCCAACGAGTTTAACAACACGCGGCGGATAGCATTACCTATCGTAGTGCCATAACCCGGCTCCAAAGGACGAAACTCGAAAACGCCTTTCGTCTTACTGGAGTCTAACATTATTACCTTATCAGGTTTGATGAAATCTAAAATTGCCATTATTGTTTATTATTTAGAGTACAACTCAACGATTAACTGCTCCTTGATATTCTCAGGGATCTCCTCACGTGGAGGGATATTCAGATATTTACCAGCCTTTTCAGCTTCGTTCCATTCAAGCCAGTTATATTTGCCGTGGTTAAAGCCTTCGAGAGAAGCAGCGATGACCTCTAAGGATTTTGCTTTTTCACGAACAGCTACCACTTGACCGGGTTTAACTTGATACGAAGGAATATTGACCACTTTACCATCAACGGTGATGTGAGCATGGCTGACCATCTGACGAGCAGCGGCACGAGTGGGTGCTATACCTAAACGATAAACGATATTGTCCAAGCGGCTCTCGAGGAGTTGGATGAGGATCTCACCCGTAATACCTTTCTTACGGGAAGCTTGAGCAAACAATAGACGGAACTGACGCTCTAATACACCGTATGTATATTTAGCTTTTTGCTTTTCGGCCAACTGAGTTCCGTACTCAGAATTCTTTTTACGACGATTTACGCCATGTTGTCCGGGAGCATAGTTACGTTTGTCTAACACTTTATCCGGACCGAAGATGGGTTCACCGAAACGGCGTGCAATACGCGATTTGGGTCCTGTATATCTTGCCATAATCTTAAAAAATTTTGAATTTTGAATTTTGAATTAAGAACATGTTAATATCTCATAATTCCTAATTCTTAATTATTAATTACTATTATACGCGACGACGCTTCGGAGGGCGGCAGCCGTTGTGAGGAAGTGGAGTTACGTCAACAATTTCGGTAACTTCGATACCCGCAGCCACGCAGGCACGGATAGCGCTCTCACGACCTTGACCGGGTCCCTTAACGTATGCTTTCACTTTGCGCAGACCGAGGTCGAACGCAACTTTACCACAATCTTGTGCAGCCATTTGTGCTGCATAAGGAGTATTCTTTTTCGAGCCACGGAAGCCCATTTTACCTGCTGAAGACCAAGAGATAACTTGACCGTCTGCATTAGCCATCGTTACAATGACGTTGTTAAAAGAGGACATAACGTGGAGTTGTCCTACGCCGTCAATCTTAACAACACGCTTCTTAGCTGCAACTGTTTTCTTTGCCATAGTTGTTTGATGATTTTAGTTGATTTACTTAGTTGCCTTTTTCTTGTTAGCAACCGTTTTTTTCTTACCTTTGCGCGTACGAGCGTTGTTCTTCGTAGATTGACCGCGAACGGGCAAGCCAATACGATGACGAACACCACGATAACAACCAATATCCATCAAACGTTTGATGTTGAGTTGAGTCTCAGAACGGAGGTCACCTTCTACTTTGTACTTAGCACCGATGATCTCACGAATCTTAGCTGCTTGGTCATCCGTCCAATCCTGCACTTTAATGCTTGGGTCAACACCTGCTTCAGCCAGAATCTTCTTTGCGCTTGAACGACCTAATCCGTAGATGTAAGTCAATCCGACTTCACCGCACTTGTTTTGCGGCAGATCTACACCGACAATTCTTATAGCCATTTTCTTATTAAATTAATTTGTTAATACTTATGCGTTCCTAATTAGCCCTGACGCATTTTCATTTTGGGCTCTTTTTTGTTGATAACATAAAGCTTACCTTTGCGGCGTACAATCTTACAATCCGCATTGCGCTTTTTAATAGATGCTCTAACCTTCATATCAAAAATTTTT
>JAKSNE010000096.1 GCA_024400135.1 Paludibacteraceae bacterium | reverse complement strand
TCTCGTGCGTGTAAGGGATGATGCACACCGAAACGTATCCTTTACCGTCTTTGACTTCGGGTTCGCAAGCGGTGAGGCTCACGCCGTTGATGCTGACCGAACCTTTATCGACAATGAAATATCCGCGTTTGATCATCTCTTTGTCGGAGTCGTACTCAAAGCGATAATACCAACTGCCGTCGGTCTCGTGTACGTCAATACAACGCGCTTTCTGATCCACGTGCCCTTGCACGATGTGACCGTCAAGACGTTCGCTAAGCAGCATCGAACGCTCCACATTCACCCAATCGCCGACTTGCAGGTCATCGAGATTGGTGCGGACAAGGGTCTCCTGCATCGCGGTGACGGTGTAGAGGTCCCCATCGAGTTTAATAACGGTAAGGCAAACGCCATTATGCGCAACGCTCTGATCGATGGTTAGAGGTTCGTTGTAAGGGTTACGTAGGGTGAAGTGTTTATTACCCTGTTCTTGCTCAATTTTAACGACCTGAGCCATGGTCTCTACTATTCCACTGAACATTTTTAGCACAATTTGGGTGCAAAGATACAAAAAAATTTGCATATATCCAAAAAAAAGTGTAATTTTGTAGCGATTTTTGAAAGAATGGACTTTGCAATTAACAAAACAAGATAAATTTATGGATAAAATTAGTTATGCAATTGGCCTGAGTATGGGTCAGAATTTGCTTGGCAGTGGCGTCACGAAAATGGAATACAATGACCTTGCCGAGGGTATCAAAGACGTATTAGAAAAACAGCAGCCGAAGATTAGTTATCAAGAGGCGCAAACAATTTTGGGTAAGTTCTTCCAAGAGTTAGAACAGAAGATTGCCGGTGAGCAGAAAGCTGCCGGAGAGAAGTTCTTGGAGGAGAATAAGAAACGCGAAGGCGTAAAAGTGACCCCAAGCGGATTGCAATACGAAGTGATTGAAGCTACTATTGGTCAAAAACCGAAGGCAACGGACACGGTGAAGGTGCATTATGAGGGCACGCTGATTGATGGCACGGTTTTTGATAGTAGTTATAAGCGTGGCGAGCCTATCTCGTTTGGTCTGAACCAAGTGATTGCCGGCTGGACGGAAGGCGTGCAGTTGATGAGTGTAGGAAGTAAGTACAAACTCTATATTCCTTATAACTTAGGTTATGGAGCACAAGGTGCCGGTGGTAGTATTCCACCCTACTCCGCCCTCATTTTTACGGTAGAATTATTAGCAATTGAATAAAAAAATAAATTATGAAAAAGTCACTTATTATTGTTTTGGCTGCATCAGCCATGATGAGTTGCGCTAATTACAATGCGCAGAAAGTTGTTTTAACCTGTCAAGAGGACTCTTTGAACTATGCTCTGGGTCTGGTAACGGGTTACGGTATTAAGATGGAAAGCGGAATCAAGGACAGCACCACGGCTCCTATCGCAGATTTTATTACTGCTTTTGATAAAGCCATTTCGGGCAAGAAAGCAGACAAGAGCGATGCTGAGGATTATGGTTATAAGATCGGTATCAGTTTCAAGAGTTTCGAGAAGGATGGTTTAGCCAACAACCCTGCATGGTTGCTCAACGAGCCTATTTTGCTGCAAGGTCTGGTGAATGGTCTCAATAGCGACACCACGATGATGCAATCTGAGGAGGCTTATCAGTTCATTTCCAAGAACTATCAAGCTTCGGCAATGCAGGCTCCCGCTGAAGGCAAGGCTATCACCACTAAGAAATGCCCGAAAACCGCTGCTACGATTGCGCTGAACAATTTCTCCGACTCCATCAACTACGCTTTCGGTGTGTTCCAAGGCAACCGCATTAGCATGGCTATCGCGATGGACACTACGGGCAATGGCGATATCGATTTCATCAAAGGTATCAATGCCGGTTTGAAGGTGAAAGCGCAATATCCAATGCTGATGATGGCTGGTGAGCAAGTAGGTATGAATCTCGCTGAATGGGAGGCTACCGGTCTTTTTGGTCAACCTAACTTTGCCGTTGACATGGAACTTATCCGCACCGGTATCATCAATGGTATGAACAACGTTAAAGACTGGGATTTCAACGCTGCTAACGAGTATATCTCAACCACGATGATGGAAGTTCAGTTCGGCGAAAACAGAACGAACGGCGAGCAGTTCTTGGAAGAGAACGCACTCAAAGAGGGCGTTAAAGTAACCGAGAGCGGTCTGCAATACGAGGTGATTAAGATGGGTAAAGGTAAGAAACCGGCTGCAACGGATAGAGTTCGCGTTCACTACCACGGAACCCTCATTGACGGAACGGTGTTTGACAGCAGCGTAGAACGTGGCGAGCCTACCGAGTTCGGTCTGAACCAAGTGATTGCCGGTTGGACGGAAGGTCTGCAACTGATGCCTGTTGGTAGTAAGTTCCGCTTCTATATCCCGCAAAACTTAGGTTATGGCGAGCGCCAAGCGGGAAATATCCCTCCCTACTCCGTACTCATCTTCGACGTTGAGTTGCTCAGTATTGTAAAATAATGGGCATTATTGCTAGACAAAGTATCAAGGGTACTATTGTAACGTACTTAGGCGTGGTGATTGGTTTTATCACCACGTTCTTCGTACTTACTCGTTTTCTCAGTTCCGAGGATATCGGACTGGTTCGGGTACTGATTGATGCGGCAACGTTGTTTGTCGGTCTGGCGCAGTTAGGCACCTCGTCTTCGCTCATTCGGTTTGCGCCGTGGTTTAGGACAAAGGACGAACAAAAGGCGACCGACCACGGGCTTTTTTTCTGGGCGTTGGTGTTGCCGTTCCTTGGTTTTACGATTTTTGCCACTATCTATTGGGCGTGTGAAGTACCTATCACGCAGTGGTTTAGCGAGAAGTCGCCGCTGTTTGTCGATTATTACTATTTCGTCTTACCGATAGCGTTTTTCTTCCTTTACCAAAGCATTTTCGAGACCTGTTCCAACGTGCTTATGCGCATTGTCGTTCCTCGCGCCGTGCGAGAGATAGGCATACGCGTTGGGCTGTTGGTGCTGTATCTGCTTTATGCCTACAAAGTCATTTCGATGGATGGTTTTGTGATTACATTGTCAGGTGTCTATGCCTTGGCAGCGATCATCAACCTTGTCTATCTGTTGGCGATTGGGCATATATCGTTTAAGCCCGATTGGGCGTTTCTCAAAGCCAATCCAAAGCTCGTTAGGCGGTGCGTCTTATACACAGGGTTCTTGATTGTTTCGGCTATCACGTCGGTGTTAGTGCCGTCTCTGTCGTCGTTTTTTATCACGGCTCAGATGGGACTGAGTTACACCGGAATCTTCGCCATTGCTACGTATATGGCGGTGATGGTGAGTATTCCGTATCGATCGGTAACAGCCATTGCTGCTCCGCAATTGGCGGATGCCATTCAGAAAGGCAGGCTTTCCGAAGCCAACACCTTAACTAAACAGGTGGTCAACAACACGTTCTTAGTGGGCGCCACTATCTTCCTTATTATTTGGATCAATATCGACCTCATCTATACTATCCTGCCCAATGGCGAGACGTATAGTGCAGCGCGGACGTGCGTTTTCATTCTGATGCTTAGCCAATTGATGTTGGCTACCTTCAACATCCTACTCAACGCCATCAATTACGGGCGTTACTATGTTCTCTCGCTTGTCCTCAGTGCTGTACTGACAGCGGGAGCGATTGTCGCCAATAACCTTTTGATACCGCATTTCGGTATGAATGGGGCAGCGTTGAGTAACTTGGTTAGTTACGGACTGTATATGGTTTTGGCTATCGTGGTGGTCACCAGCTTGATGAAGATTAACCCATTCAGTCGTAAGATGTTTCTCACGTTATCACTGACACTCGTTGTGTTGGGACTGAATCATGGTCTTTGGTACGAGTTTAACCTCCACCAAACCAATGTGTGGATTAGCAGTCTTATCCGTTCGTGTCTGCTGATTCCTTACGGTTGGGCAATATACAAACTTAATATATCCGACGAGATCAATGCGTTACTTCGTTCAGTTTTCATACCTCGGCACTAACTACCACGGCTCGCAGACGCAGCCGAATGGGGTGACGGTGCAGGAAACGATGGAAAAAGCGTTCTCCACCATCCTTCGTGAGCCTATCGCGCTCACGTTTGCCGGTCGTACTGATGCCGGAGTACACGCCCAAAAGATGGTGGCGCATTTTGATTACCCTACCACTCTCAACTCTAAACTACCGCCGCAGGCGCAACTCTCAACTACTCTAAACTCTAAACTCTACACTCTCAACTCTTTACTCCCCGACGATATTGCTGTGGAAAAGATTTGGGAAGTGAGTGACGACCTGCACGCACGGTTTAGCGCTGTTTCGCGCACGTACGAATATCGAATTACAACAAAAAAAGACCCCTTCCTTATTGATCGCGCGACGCGCGTGAAGGAAGAACTGAATTTTGAGGCGATGAACAAAGCCGCCTCCTACCTTCTTGGCACACACGAT
>JAKSNE010000095.1 GCA_024400135.1 Paludibacteraceae bacterium | reverse complement strand
CATCAATCATTCCCTCTACTTTCGTATAACCGATCGCGTCAATGAACTTACGAATAGCCTTGGCGGTATATCCGCGACGACGCAGACCACAGACGGTCGGCATACGAGGATCGTCCCAGCCGGCAACCAGACCTTCTTGCACGAGTTGTAACATCTTACGCTTACTCATTACCGTGTAGGTGATATTGAGGCGATTGAACTCGTATTGGTGGGTGCGGTCTTCGACATCGTTCGGGTTACGTTGGTACCCGAAGTCAATCATTCGGTCGATATAGTAGTCATAGAGCGGACGGTGTACCACAAACTCCAACGTGCAGATAGAGTGGGTCACACCCTCGAAGTAGTCGCTTTGACCATGGGCAAAGTCGTACATGGGATAGACGTTCCACTTACGACCCGTACGATGGTGCGGGTGCGTGGTGATAATACGGTACATGATAGGATCGCGGAAGTGCATATTTGGGTTTTCCATGTCAATCTTTGCGCGCAGAACCATCTTACCATCCTCTATCTCTCCATTCTGCATAGCTTGGAACAGGCGCAGGTTCTCCTCCACAGGACGGTCGCGATAAGGTGACGCCACACCAGGTTCGGTAGGTGTACCTTTTTGCTCGGCAATCTGCTCTGCCGTCTGCTCGTCCACGTATGCCATGCCGTGTTTGATAAAGTCGATGGCAAGGTCGTATAGTTGTTGGAAATAGTCACTGGCATAATAGACGTTACCCCACTGGAATCCTAACCACTGGATATCGCGTTGGATAGAATCAACGTACTCGACATCCTCTTTGACGGGATTGGTGTCATCAAAACGGAGGTTACAAACACCATTATACTTCTCGGCTATACCAAAATCCATGCAAATAGCCTTGACGTGACCGATGTGCAGATAGCCATTCGGTTCCGGCGGGAAACGTGTCTGTATGCGACCGTCGTTCTTACCTTCTTGAATGTCTTTTTCTACAATCTGCTCAATGAAATTGAGACTTCTTTCTTCTTCCATATTTTTAGTTGTCTTTAATTGTTTTTTTCTAGTTAGCCTAGTTGATCTAGTTTACCTAGTTGGTCTAGATACCCTTGATTACTCCTCGTGGGGAGGCTTTGACGAAACTCAGGATCATATCTCTTTCCTTCGACGCGGGTACATTGGCTTCTATATAAGCAATCGCTTGGGAGATATTCATGTCTGACATAAACAGATGACGATACACTTCTTGTACCCTTGCTATCTGGTCGTTATCGAAGCCTCTGCGTTTGAGACCAACGGAGTTGATTCCGCAGAAACTGATAGGATCGTGAGCGGCAATAACACAAGGCGGTACATCTTTGTTTACCTTCGTTCCGCCTTGGATCATTGCGTAAGACCCAATATGCGAGAACTGGTGAATCAAACTACCACCACCGATGACCGCACAATCGTCAATCTCTACCTCACCCGCCACTTGGGTGGCATTAGACATGATAATGTTATTGTGCAACACACAATCATGCGCCACGTGGCAATACGCCATAATCAGGTTGTTATTTCCGATTACCGTCTTACCCTTACTCGCTGTTCCGCGATGCACGGTGACGCACTCTCTGAAGTTATTATAATCGCCTATCTCGACGGTCGTTTGTTCGCCCTTGAACTTCAAGTCTTGCGGGATAGCGCCAATGACGGCACCCGGAAAGACGTGATTACCACGCCCCATGCGAACACCCGAGCAGATAACCGCGTGAGCGTCTAAGATACAATTAGGACCAATCACTACGTCGTCCTCAATGACGACGTATGGACCAATCTGAACCGATGGGTCCACCTTAGCATTTGGATGAATGAATGCTTCCATGTAATAGTTGTTTACAACAGTTAGTATTAAATTTATGTCCGGGATACTCGGCAATAATCTTTCCTTCTATTCTTACTCTCGAAAGAGCCAAGTCGCCTATCAAATCCAGTAATTTATGTCGTGCCGGTTCGTTGGGATAGATGAGTTTGCTCAACGCACCAAAACGCGAGAGCACGAGTGCATTTTTAAGGCTTCCGCCTTTGATTAGTCCAACGAACAATAACGGCAATATCTCGTGTAAGAAACAGAACGTGCGTGCTTTGGCAATCGCTTCGGGAAAATCCTCCAAATGGGTAAGCGTAGCCGTCTGCTGGCCGATGGCGCGGTAATTGACTTTCACTTCTACCTCGTAATGGTCGCAAGGCAGAAGGGTCATCTTACTCTTTCCGTCCTCAAAGTGTATCGGTTCGGTCACTTTCCAAACCTTAGCCTCGTTCGGCTGCTCCACTATCCCTACGCGTTCTATCTGCTCGATATACATCGTTGCACTGCCATTGAGGATGGGCACTTCGGGACCGTCTAACAGCACCAAACAATTCGTTATCCCTTTCGCGTATAGCGCTGCCATCAGGTGCTCCAACGTCCCCACCGACCATTCGCCGTCTTGCAGTTTTGTACCGCGGTTCGTGGTGGACACATACGTTGCTAAAGCCTCTCGTTCGGGTTGTCCCGAGAGGTCCACTCTGCGGATACGGATGCCCCTATTCGGCTCTGCCGGACAGAGGGTGACGGAGGTATGTCGCCCTGTATGTAGGGCAACTCCTTCTAACTTAAACTCACTATTTATCGTTCTCTGATTCACTTTTCAACTTTATTTTCCAACGCTTGCAAACGTTTGAGGATGTCCGGCAACTGCTTAAATCCAACCACTGCCCTACGCCATTGTGCGGCATCAATCGCGGGCGACCCTTCGTAATATCCTCCTTTTTTGATGGATTTAGGTACACCCGTTTGGGCACCAAAGATTGTGCCATCGGCGATATTGATATGCCCTGCTACGCCTACCTGTCCGGCAAGGATACAGTGGCTACCAATCGTCGTGGAACCGGCTACGCCGGACTGCCCACACATAAACGTGGACGCACCTATCTGAACGTTATGAGCGACCACAACAAGGTTGTCTATCTTGGCATTGGTATGCACTATCGTTGAACCCATCATTGCTCGATCAATGGTGGCGTTTGCTCCTATCTCTACATCGTCTTCTATGATGACATTTCCTATCTGCGGAATCTTTTGGTTCACGCCTTTAGAATCGGGTTCAAACCCAAAACCATCGGCTCCGATAACGGCTCCTGCGTGTAAGATACAGTTGGCACCGACTTTACAATCGTGATAGATTCTTACACCGGCATAAAGGATTGTGTTATCTCCCACCACCACGTTATCGCCAAGATACACTTGCGGATAAACCTGTACACCTTTGCCTAATTTTACGTTCTTGCCGATATACGCGAACGCACCAATATACGCGTCTTCGGGTACACTCACCCCCTCGCTGATAAAACAAGGTTGTTCGATTCCTTGACGAGCAGGGTTCATTGCTTTTTCCACAAGGGTGAGTAACTGTCCCATCGCTCCGCGGGCATTCTCCACTAATATTAGTGTAGAGTGTAGAGTTGAGAGTGTAGAGTAGTTTGGAGTTGAGAGTGTAGAGTTGAGAGTATCTAATAGACTCTCGGTGACGAGGACGACGGAGGCGTGTGTGGTTTCGAGGCAAGGAAGGTACTTGGCTTCGGTCACGAAACTCAACTCTCCCTCTTTGGCGGTCTCCACCGGAGCCACATTACTGACTTGACGATTGCCATCGCCTATCACTTTTCCACCGAGGACGGCGGCTATTTGGTTAGCAGCAAATTGCATAATTACAAACGATATTGGAAAATGTATAGTTTTTTTGGTTTACGGGTTAGTGCCTCTAAATCGAGTATCTCACTGACTTGGGCAATGTCTTTCACTTGCCCGTCGTTGTATAAAATATCTATCGTGTCTCCCTTTTCCGAATACGTGTTGCTCGTGCTCACGTGTTCGACAAAGAAATACTCCGCTTCTTCAAGCGATACGTGCAATTGGGTCGCATATAGTTGACGCAACAGTTGTTTGTCCGCCTCCTCTAACGGAGCGTCTAACAACGTGCCTTTGAATAGTTTACGATTCGTAAACGCTTGACTAAGAAGCGCTAACACACGGTCGTCCGACGATTGCCACATCTTAATGGCGGATATCACATCGCTATCGTCTAATAGCGCGTACGTATTGAGCGCCTCACTGCCTACATAGAAGTCTTTGGCGCAGATATCGTTGTATAAGAAATAGTGAAGTGCCGGAGAGCAGAACAGTTCTATCCCTTGCGCAGCCAACTGCTTAGCGCGTTGAAGAATCTTAATGAGCAGTTGTTCCGCTCCGACCGAAGTCTTATGTAGATAGACTTGCCAATACATTAACCTCCGAGCCACCAAGAACTTCTCCACCGAATAGATACCCTTCGCTTCCAGCACCAGTTTATCGTTCACCACGTTCATCATCTTAATCAATCGGGCAGAAGCCACGCTCCCTTCCGTCACGCCGCAGAAGAACGAGTCGCGACAGAGATAGTCCATACGGTCAACGT
>JAKSNE010000094.1 GCA_024400135.1 Paludibacteraceae bacterium | reverse complement strand
CTATATTTTATATGTCATGCATCGCCTTTACGATGCCGGTCAATCATAGGCGGGGTGTTAAATAGGTTTATATTATGCTACTGTTGCATGCTCATAGAGATACTCCGGAGCAAAGCCGATTTCGTTATTCCAATCTACCGTCCATGGATCTAAACGGAAATTCTTAAAATATTCTAAATCTTGTAATTTCGTACAAATACCTTCTTGTGCCAATGGCCAAAAATCAAATGACTTAATCTCGCCATTACTAAAAGTTAAACGCAGAAGATAATCTTTAAGATATTTTGCTTTCGTTACTTTAATCAATCTATTCATAGTCATTCATATACATGTAAATAGAAATACCATAAAAATTACAAATCTCCGGCATAATTCTCGTGTTTTGCAGTTTGTGCTGCAAAGGTACGGATTTTTTTTGATATATGCAAATATAAATGCACTTTTGCGAAGAAAAGTGTGAGCGATGGGCTGGTCCTTAACTCGGGAGCAAGGATTTGACGAACGCTTCGCGATGGAAGACTTGCAGGTCCTCCATCTTCTCGCCTAATCCAATATACTTAACGGGAATCTTAAACTGGTCACTGATACCAATCACGACACCGCCCTTGGCAGTGCCATCCAGTTTGGTGATAGCCAGTGAAGTCACTTGTGTAGCTTTAGTGAACTGCTTAGCTTGCTCAAAAGCGTTTTGTCCCGTACTACCATCGAGCACTAATAACACGTCGTGTGGCGCATCCGGCACCACTTTCTGCATCACGTTTTTAATCTTCGTCAACTCGTTCATTAAGTTGATCTTATTATGCAACCGACCTGCGGTATCAATAATCACAACGTCTGCATCATTCGCCACCGCGGAAGCCACCGTGTCGTATGCTACCGACGCAGGATCAGACCCTTGCTGTTGCTTAATGACAGGAACGCCTACGCGCTCGCCCCAGATACATAGTTGTTCCACTGCGGCTGCACGGAACGTATCGGCTGCACCGAGATACACTTTCTTACCCGCCTGCTTATACTGATGAGCGAGCTTGCCAATGGTCGTGGTCTTGCCCACACCATTAACGCCAACAACCATAATCACGTAAGGCTTAGCGGGTAATGGGTCCGTAAAATCCAACTCTCCTTGCGTGTTGTTCTCTTGAAGAAGAGCTGCCACCTCCTCAACGAGAATCTGATTGAGTTCCGCCGTACCCATATATTTATCACGCGCGACGCGCGCCTGCAGGCGTTCTATAATACGGAGTGTGGTCTCCACACCTACATCAGCCGTGATCAGTGCTTCTTCTAAGTTGTCAAGCACATCATCATCTACGGTGGTCTTACCGGCTACCGCACGACTAATCTTTTCGAGAACACTCTCTTTACTTTTTTCTAAACCTTTGTCTAAGGTCTCTTTTTTCTCTTTACTGAATAATCCAAAAAATCCCATATTAGTGTAAAATAGTTAATATCGTTTGACAAATCAAGCGCAAGTCTATCCATAAATTATGATGCTGTAGATACGCGAGGTTGATACTGAGTTTATCGGGCAAGACGACATCTACATAGTATTGTTCGGGATTGACTTGTGCGGCAAGTAGTTCATTCTCGTTTCGGTATTTGATAGAAGCGGCATCGGTGATACCCGGTCGCAGTTCGAGCACTTGCAGCTGTACGGGCGTGTATAAATCGACGTAACGTCTCACTTCCGGACGCGGACCTACAAAGGACATATCGCCAAGGAAGACGTTGAATAGTTGAGGCAACTCGTCTATCTTACATTGGCGAAGGTAATAACCGACACGCGTAATACGATTATCTCTACCGCCAATCGTAATCAGGCTGCCTTTGTCGCTATCTACGTACATCGAGCGAAACTTAAAGATAGCAAAGTCTTTGTTATGCCGTCCTACGCGTATCTGACGATAAAAGACAGGACCTTTAGAGTCTAACTTAATGGCGATAGGGACAATAAGCCAAATCGGTGTGCATAGCACAATACCGAAGGCACTTACTAATATGTCAAAGATGCGTTTCATTATCGAAGTAGTTTGTATAGTTTCTGTAATATGGATTGCGGCATAAGTTTGGCTATTCCATAAGCGTATGCTCTTAGGTTTGCCAACCAACCCAAATGCAATTGTTTATTTACTCGTTTGCGAACTTGGATAATGGATTTCGCGTGTTTCCAACCTCGACGGCGGTCAAAAAAGTGTTCGTCTAACCGAAACCGGAAGAGGAAATCCGGGAGATTAGCGAATTGGCAACCATTTGCAAAACCATTGGACCACATGATGGTGTCTTCTGCAAAATAAGTGTCTTCCGGATATAATCCTGCTTTATCAAAGTACGTGTTGCGGAACATCACGGTAGGGTGTATCAAACAATCGCGTGTGCGGAAAAGGTTGAGACACTCTTCGTGAGTCAGCGGCATCGATTTATGATAAAAAGTGGAGCCGTCCGACCGTATTTCGATGGCTGCGGTACCCACACAATCAATGGTGGGGTGCGTTTCCATAAACTCCACTTGTTTTTCGAACCTTTCCGGTAACGAGATGTCGTCAGCATCCATTCGAGCAATATATTCATAACCCTGCGGGAGAACGATTGCTAATAACTCGTTTAGAGACCGTGCCAAACCTTTATTTTCATTCCGTTGAGTGAAATGAATACGCGAATCCGTCAAAGACGTTAGATAGACTTCGGTAGCGGTATCTAATCTTCCGTCTGCTAAGATATAATAATCAAAATCCGAGTAGGTCTGTTGAAGAATACTCTCCACGGCTTTTTGCGTAAACTCAACATGGTCATTGACGTAAACAGACATTATGACGGCAATCTTCTTCATTTTTAGCGATATTTATTTCTCCTTATAAAATTGTAGTTTACAAATCATGTGCCGTTCTCTTTTTTCAACAGGCGGCAACTGCATATAGTTATGGTATAGGTTTTTCAAATACGCATCGAACTGACAAGGTATATACACCTGCTCACCCTCAAAAGTAGCAAGGGTAGGGGGAAGATATACATCGTGGTCAAAGATCTCTCCGCAGTAATATTCGCGTCCGGTAGGAATACCAATCTTTCCCGTCATGTTTTCGTCTTTTACCCATTGATCAAACCACCAAGCCCAACGGCGGTGAGGGATAATCTTCAAGATCGAACCCAACGCCACTTTTAGTTTATACCTCCTTAGAGCCTGCTTGTCGGCGCTCATCATTTGGCGTAGTGGCTCGTTAGGGTATTGCGCATATAAAGTCAGAATACTGCAAAACTGCAACCCATTGGCGATAAGTCCTTTGATTTGTTGTCCTAAACGCGAAGACGGAACGCCGTCCAACGCAAACACATCCAAATAGATTCCTTTCGGGAAAGGCGAATCTTGCGGCGTATAGATATCAATGCTCTCCGTGTCTTTATGGTAAATCTTCAGCCACACGTTCTTACAGTCCGTTTTGGGATTCGGCGTGTTATATTCGTAGTTCTCTCCCAAAGCACCTTGCTCCAACAACGCAATCAGTCGCTCGTAATCGGGGCGAGGCATCAAGATGTCTAAATCGTCATCCCACGGAATAAACCCTTGATGACGGATAGCGCCTAATGCACTTCCTCCGCAAAGCATCATCGTCAA
This sequence comes from Paludibacteraceae bacterium, assembly GCA_024400135.1. GTDB lineage: Bacteria > Bacteroidota > Bacteroidia > Bacteroidales > Paludibacteraceae > Colicola. Next base: position 847 of record JAKSNE010000094.1, on the reverse strand, counting down.
GTGGTGCTGCTCGCACAAGGCAGCAACGTCTTTGTACATCTCCAATAGAACGGCTTTGAGTTGTTTACTTTCCGCCTCCGAGAGTTCGTGCAACGTGTTGGTCTGTTTAGCCAACTCTTGTAATATCTGAATATCCGATTTCATTAGTCACGTTTGAAAATATCTCGTGTATATACTTTCTCTTGCACATCGTCCAACAGCGCATCGTAACGATTAGCAATGATCGTGTCGCTTTGTTTCTTGAACGTTGCCAAGTCATTCACAATCTCGCTACCAAAGAACGTGGTCTTGTCGGGCAAAGTAGGTTCGTAGATAATCACCTTTGCTCCTTTGGCTTTGATACGTTTCATGATACCTTGTATAGACGACTGGCGGAAGTTGTCCGAATTAGACTTCATCGTTAACCGATAAACGCCCACCGTGATGACCTTCTCGTGCTGTTCGTTCCAGTTGTTTTCCTCACTATAAGCATAGTAACCGGCTTTCGCCAAAACGCGATCCGCAATAAAGTCCTTCCTCGTACGGTTACTCTCCACAATAGCTTGAATTAGGTTCTCCGGCACATCTTGATAGTTCGCCAGCAACTGCTTGGTGTCTTTAGGCAAGCAATATCCACCATAACCAAAGGACGGGTTATTATATTGCGAACCAATACGCGGATCTAAGCACACACCATCAATAATCGACTGCGTGTCCAAGTTCTTCACTTCGGCATAGGTGTCTAACTCGTTGAAGAAACTAACGCGCAGAGCTAAATAGGTATTGGCAAACAGTTTGACCGCTTCCGCTTCTGTAAAGCCCATAAAGAGGGTAGGGATATTCTCTTTTATCGCACCCTCTTGCAACA
>JAKSNE010000093.1 GCA_024400135.1 Paludibacteraceae bacterium | reverse complement strand
GGTTCAGTAATGGTATTCACCACCACTATTCGGAGGATAAGTTCCTGCCCGAGTTTACGCGCGAGTGGTTCGTTGGCGCTTTGCAGCAGACCGAATATACCCTTAGCGACGAAGTGCTGGAAGTCATCTTCAATCCCGAAGTAATGCCCAAACGCATGAACCAAGCCCAAGGTGCAGACCTTGTGATGACCTCTGCCGGTAACTACTACGGCAAGGGCGTGACCCAAGCCGAAGCCGAGAAATGGTACGCACAACACGAAGATAACTCCGCTCAACCTCTTTGGATTGGTCTGAATAGCCAACTCTGCAAAGACGAGAAAGGTCACATCTACGAGCGCGTCTATAAGGTAGGCAGTCTATATGGTGCCGCATTGGAGAAAGTGGTGTATTGGCTTAAGAAAGCCCTCCCGCTTGCCGAGACCGAAGAACAACGATTGGCTATTGAGAAGATGATCGAGTTTAATGAGACCGGTGACCTCAAAGCCTTCAACGAATATTGTATCGCTTGGGTGCAAGACCTCAACAGCCGCATTGATTATGTGAACGGCTTTACGGAGACGTACGGTGATCCGTTGGGCGTAACCGGTGCGTGGGAGTCGTTGGTGAACTTCAAAGACTTAGAGGCAACCAAACGTACCCAACTCATCTCCGAGAATGCGCAATGGTTTGAGGACCATTCTACGACCGATACCAAGTATAAGAAAGCCGAAGTCAAAGGCGTGACCGCCAAAGTGATTACGGCGACTATGTTAGGCGGTGACACTTATCCTGCTACCGCTATCGGTATCAACCTGCCGAATGCGTCGTGGATTAGAGTGGCATACGGCAGTAAGTCCGTCAGTATCGATAATATCTCCCACGCTTATTCCGAAGCCGCTAAAGGCAATGGTTTCAATGAGGAATATGTCATTGACGAGGCAACCCGCCAACTCATGGACGATTATGGTGTTATTTGTGGCGACCTCCACACCGACCTACACGAGTGCGTGGGTCACGGTTCGGGACAACTGATGCCGAATGTGACGAAGACTTCACTTAAGGAGCATGCTTCCACCATTGAAGAAGCCCGTGCGGACTTGTTCGGACTGTACTATTTAGGCGATGCCAAACTCGTTGAACTGGGACTGCTCCCTAATATGGACGCTTATAAAGCCGGCTATTACCAACAGATGATGAATGGTCTTATGACCCAACTCGTTCGTATCGAACCCGGCAAAGACATTGAGGAAGCGCACATGCGTGACCGCGCATTGATTGCTAACTGGGTCTATGAGCACGCCACGAATAAAGAGGTTGAACTCATTAAGCGTGACGGCAAGACTTATCTCCAAGTCAATGACTATGATGGCTTGCGCCGTCTCTTTGGTGAACTGCTGAAAGAGGTTCAACGTATTACCTCCGAAGGCGATTATCTTGCCGGCAAAGAGTTGGTAGAACGTTATGCCGTTAAGGTCAACCAAGACCTGCATAAAGAGGTGTTGGAGCGTTATGCCGCCCTTAACCTCGCTCCGTACAAAGGCTTCGTCAATCCTCGTTATATCGTTGAGAGCAATGCCAACGGCGAGATTACCAATGTGCGCCTCGACTTTACGGAGAGTTATATCGAACAACACCTGCGTTACTCGCGCGATTACGGGAATTTACCGAAAGTAAATTAGTTTAGAGTGTAGAGTTTAGAGTGTAGAGTAGTTTTATAGTTTTAGAGTTGAGAGTTGAACTACCAATATCAAAGAGTATAGCCAATAGGCTATTGATACTACAGGCTATGCATGGTGACCCCCTCATGGAGGTCACCTCGCTTATGCCGCAAGATGTGGTGCTGTTGCACGATTCGTTACTCTCTCTACACTCTAAACTATCGACCAAAGGTCGTAACAAGACGGCTACTCTACACTCTACACTCTACACTCTAAACTTAAGCAACGCCGGAACGGCATTTCGTTTTCTAACGGCTTACTGTGCTCAACTTGTCGGTTGTGAGGTGGTACTTGATGGGTGCGAACGAATGCACCAACGCCCTATTGGTCCTATGGTAGAGGCTTTGCGTACGATGGGAGCGGACATAGAGTACGTGGGACAAGAAGGTTTTCCGCCCTTGCATATTCGGGGAAGACAATTAAACAAACAACCTCAATGCGTAGATACCACGATATCTTCACAGTTCGCTTCTGCCCTTGAGCTGATAGGCGTTCCTTGCGACGCTCCCGCTTCTCCGTACCTAACGATGACGCGTACCCTCATTCAAAATTACCAATCAGCAATCAGCAATCAGCAATTAGAAGCCGACTGGTCCTCTGCGGCATTCTGGTACGAGTATGTGGCTCTATACGGAGGCGAGATCACTTTGCCGAACCTCTCCCTTGACTCTATTCAAGGGGATAGGGTAGTGGCAACGCTCTTCGAACCCTTGGGCGTTCACACTGAGTCCACTCCAACAGGTATCACTCTACACTCTACACTCTCAACTACTCTACACTCTCAACTCTACACTCTCAACTTCTCTTTATGCCCCGACCTCTATCCTGCGGTAGCCGTCACTTGTCGGCAGTTGGGGGTGGATCTTCACGCAACGGGAATAGAGTCGCTTGCTTATAAGGAGAGCAACCGAATAGAGACGGTACAGGCACTGCTTGCTACGCCTAAAGGGCAGCGCGTGACGACAGCTCACGACCACCGCATTGCGATGGCAGCCATGGTGGCAGGTTATGCCGTGGACGATGAACAGTGTATCGATAAGTCCTATCCGCAATTTACAGAACAGTTATGCAAGTTATTATCCCACGCAAAGGCATAAACGATGAGGGGAAGGGTAAGAAGTTTGCCCTGCACAAACTTATCTCGGCAGCGACAGACGACTATGTCTGGTTGCAGGATGACGATATCGTTCCTCCCTCTGCGACACCGCCGTTGGATGCAGACCTGATTATCTTACCCTTACGAATGGCGGAAGGGTCGGGCTCGTTGCTTTGCCGTCTGCAACAAGCCGAGTATGCGGCGTTACAGCAAGTGACGATGGAGACAGCCAAGAAAGGACGCGCAGTGATGTGCTCGGGTGCAAATCTCATTGTTAAACGTGAGTTATGGTTGGAGGCATACGAAGACCTGCACCCCGAAGTGCCGAGCGGAGATGATATGTTTTTGTTGGAAACCGCCAAACGTCGTGGCTGGACGATTGGCTATGCCGATGGTCCCGAATATGAGGCAGTCGTGACACCGAAAGAGTCTTTACGCGAACTCTTACACCAACGAATGCGTTGGGCAGGCAAAGCGTCTCTTTATACCGATAAAGACATCTTGTGCTATGGGTTTGTGGTGCTGATGGCGAATATAACACAACTCATCTGTCCTGCCGTTCTGCTTATTAAGTTCCCTTACGAATATACGCTCATAAAAAAGAGAGACCCGAAAGTCTCTCTTTGGATAGCCTTGTTATTAGAGATTCTTTATCCCTATTACATGCTCATCTGTTTACTCTTCGGCCTTTTCCGCCGGAGCAGCTGGTAAAGCAGCAGCGTCTAACTCTTCAGCAGCGTGCTGAACTTGCTCAACGATAGCGCTTTCCTCAGCAACAGTTGATTGTTGCGCTTTGTTAAAGCCGGCAGCAAGAATACTCAAAGCTACAATCAGAGCGGCAAGCGTCCAACTGGCTTTCTCCAAAACATCGGTGGTCTTCGGAGCACCTAATACTTGGTTGCCACTGGCAAAACCAGAGGCTAAACCTCCACCTTTACTATTCTGTACTAATACTAACAAAACCAGCAAAATAGCAAGGATAACAATGATAATTGTAAATGCGATATACATAAGTGTATTTTTTAATAATTAAACAATTCTGCAATTTGAGCGTGCAAAGTTACAACATTTTTTTTAAATATGCAAATTTAATTCTATTTTTTTTGCTCAATAGGCTATTTTTACCACTTTGCGACGGTGTCATTGTATATATTTTCGGATAATTCCTTCACCATCGTCTCGCAAAGTGCATCTTGAACGTCGGTTAACATCTGTTGCGAATTGAAGGTCTGATAGGCGGAATACGTGCGCTCAAAACTATCATCCGGATTGACGTTGTTCGTGTATCGAACGCGAATAGTTATCGTCAACTTCGTCTCTGCGGAGAATCCGTCCGCACCAATACCCATTGGTGTTAATTCGTAACCGATAATCTCACCTTCTAACTCTAAGTCTCCGTCCTTGCGCGTTACGGTTAGACGCGTCTGACGAGTGAATAGGTCACGTATCTCCTCGCTCAACTGATTACTCAAAGGAGGGTGTACCAAGGCTGCATTATTCGGGAAATCAGCAATAGCAATCGATTTCGTGGTACTGTAGTCAATACTTGCCCCATTGAACTTATACGAAATAGAGCAACTCGACAAAATCCCAATCAATAATATATAATATATATACTTCATAACTCTAACTAAGTCCGTACTCACGGATTCTGCGATACAGTGTCCTCTCGGACATCTCC
>JAKSNE010000092.1 GCA_024400135.1 Paludibacteraceae bacterium | reverse complement strand
CGGGTCACGGCACGCGGTTTGAGTCCGCCATCGAGCCACGACTTACATTGTCCATATACGTTCGGACGCCACTCTTTGTGGTTCTCCAGAATCCAGTTCTCCAGCCACGACTGGTATTGGTCTAAGGGCAAGTACCAGTGCGAGGTGGCTTTCTTGGTCAACGGATTACCATTGACAGCATTATAGGGATTGATCAGTTCATCGGGCGAGAGGGTGGCACCACATTTCTCGCATTGGTCTCCGTAGGCACCTTGCGCATGGCAACGAGGGCACTCGCCTTTGATGTTTCGGTCGGTCAGGAACTCCTGCGTCTCGGGATCAAAGAACTGCTCAGAGGTTTGTTCTACGAACTTACCCTCATCGTATAACTTACGGAAATAATCCGAAGCAAACTGATGATGAATAGCAGAGGTGGTACGCGAATAGACATCGAACGAGATGCCAAACTGCTCGAAGGAGCGTTTGATGAGCGAGTGATAACGATCAACCACTTCTTGGGTGGTGATACCCTCTTTACGAGCACGGATAGTTACGGGAACGCCGTGTTCATCACTACCGCCCACGAACAGGACGGGTACTCCTTTGAGACGAAGATAGCGGACATAGATGTCAGCAGGAACATAGACCCCTGCGAGGTGTCCGATGTGCACCGGTCCGTTAGCATACGGAAGTGCGGATGTTACTAATGTACGTTTAAACATATTTGTGATTTTAATTTAATTCCTTATATAATATCGCGCGTAGTTCGGATTCGGTCACGTGTTTTATGGTCTTCGATTGGGCAACGGATATACCACCCGTTTCCTCGGAGACGACGATACAGGTAGCGTCCGACACTTCGGTCAGACCTAATGCCGCACGGTGGCGAAGTCCGTAGAACGTTGGGATATCCCTATTTCTCGACACGGGCAAGATACAACCGGCATACTCGATACGGTTCTTACTGATGAACATGGCTCCATCGTGTAAGGGTGAGTTTTTGAAGAAGAGGTTGCGTATCAGTCGTGCCGAGACGATGGCATCGACTTTCTCGCCGGTGTCCATAAAGACGCTCAACTCCTGTTTGTTTCTAAGCACAATGAGGGCACCCACTTTCTCTTGCGACATGGTCATACAAGCGGAAATGATTTGCTGTATCTGCTGTTCTCGTTCCTCCTCTCGGACCATCTTACTGCGTATCTTAAAGGCACTAAATCGCGAACCTACGTGATAGAAGAACGAGCGTATCTCCTCTTGGAAGAGGACAATCAACGCTATCGCTCCCACACTGATGATTCGGTCAAACAGAGCGCCCGTCAACTCCAACTGGAAGACGAAACTGACCAATACCCAAATAATCAGGAAGGCAAATATCCCCCAGAACAAGTTTGCCGCTCCGGAACGACGCAGAATGACATAACCATAATATAAAATGGTCGCTACCAATAAGATGTCGATTACATCTTTGATGCCAAAATGAAGTCCTAACATAGTTTTACTGTTTCTAATACATCGTGTACGCGCAAGAATGTTGCTCCTTTTTGCAAGGCGATACGTTCGGCTTGCAGGGTCGCTTCTAACGCTTGTGGCGAAGTAGGCTTCACGCCTAAAGGTTCATATATCATCCGCTTGCGCGATATGCCCACCATGATAGGCGTATCCAAGCAATGCAGGTATTGCAAATGTTCCAACAGATACAGGTTCTGCCCGGTCGTTTTTGAGAACCCAAACCCGGGATCGATGATTACGTTGCTCACGCCCTTGCGATGCAGTGTATCCAGACGGCGAACAAAATAATCAATCATATCCGACATCAAATCCGCATAGTTACCCATCTTCGTCGGTTCGGCGACCGTTCCCAAGGTATGTCCCAATACGTATCCCACTTTGGCTTTCGCTACCACATCCCATAGTTGTTCATCCCATTGCCCACCGGAGATATCGTTGATTATATCCACACCCGCTTCGATAGCGCGTTCCGCTACGCAGGCGCGGTAGGTATCAACCGATAGCGGCGTAGTAGGTAGCGCACGACGGATGGCGGGTAACACTTCGCTCAAGCGTTTCCATTCTTCCTGAGCCGAAACAGGCGCCGCTCCCGGATGGGTCGCCACCGCACCAATGTCTAATCCATACGCCCCTTGTTCCACCATCGAAACCGCCTTCTGCACAACCGAAGATACATCCATCTTTTCCCCCGATTGCGCAAAACTATCCGGAGTGATATTCAGTATCCCTATGACATAAGACAAAGGCATGATTCTAAAATGGACTACAAAAGTACAAAAAATCTCTCAAAATCCCAAATTTCCACCCGATTTATGCGAAAAAAAATCATTTTTTTGGGAAAAAAGCATTTTTTCTTCATATTTTGTAAAAAAATGTTGGGTAATTCAAAAATATTTTGTATCTTTGCAGGCTGAAAATAAAATCACGTGATATGAAGTACACAAAATGTTTGCTTTTACTTGGGTTAGTAACCCTCTGCGCATGCGGAAACAAGAGAGAATTAAACACTAAGGTTTCTAACACTACCGGTTGGAATTATTTTGACGAAAAGACCACGAACTTCCAAGCGGCGGAAGGACTTTGCGCAGCTCCTATTGGCATGGTTCCTATTGAGGGAGGTGTGTTTACGATTGGCGAGACGGATGAGTTCATCACCGCTCCTCGTAACAATGCTCACCGTACGATAACGGTTAGTTCATTCTTCATGGACAAATATGAGATTACGAACCTCAACTGGCGCGAGTATGTTCATTGGTTGCAGTGTGTGTTCGGTCAAGTAGCTCCCGAGTTGATAGAGAAAGCCACTCCCGACCAATCCGTTTGGAAAGACGATTTGGCATACAATGAGCCGCTGATTGAGAACTACTATGAGAGTACGATGTTCTCCTTCTACCCTGTTGTAGGTGTGACGTGGGAGCAGGCGATGCGCTATTGCCAATGGCGTACCGACCGCGTCAACGAACTCTTGCTTATCCAAGCAGGTCTGTTGAACTATCCCGATTTCACTTCGCTTAATCCTATCTATGACGAAGCGGCGAAAGAGCAATGGGAAGCCGAAACCGGTTATTGGATGGATCCTGTAGAAGTGCAAAGCGAAGGTTCTACCGAAGAAGGACAAAGTATGTATCGTCCTAACTACGAATATATTCGTGATAAGTTTGTTTTCAACACGGAGAAATACTATCTCGATAATTTCTACAATCCCGAAGGTGGTCGTAAGACCTTATACGATGGCAACGGCAACGCTCGTAAAGCCAATCGTACGGATGGTATTACCGTCATTGACTATCGTCTCCCGACCGAAGCGGAATGGGAGTTTGCTGCCTACGCTCCTATTGCAGGCGAGGACGGCTTGACCATCGAGGGTAAGATCTATCCTTGGTCGGGTTATCATCCACGTGACTTAGGCAAAGATGTGAAAGGAATGATGCGCGCTAACTTCACCCGCGGTAGAGGTGACATGATGGGTGTCAGTGGTGCCTTGAACGATGCATACGTAACCACCGCTCCTGTAGATGCTTTTGGTCCGAATGATTTTGGATTGTACAATATGGCGGGTAACGTCAACGAATGGGTATTGGATGTTTATCGCGAGACCAGCAACCAAGAGGTTACGGAATATAACTCCTTCCGCGGAAACATCTTCACCGAGCCATTGATTGAGAATGGTCGTGTGATCCTTGACTCGCTGGGTTGCGTTTTACGCGAAGTGGTTGACGGAGGTGACAAACGCTCCGCTCGTGACGGCGAATTGGCTTACACCATTAAGACCGACTTCCCGCTCTTCGTGAAAGACTCCGCTGTTTTGGCAACGGCGAAGAAGGATCCTACAGACATCTTAGCACCCATTATTACGGAAACGACGCGCGTATATAAGGGCGGTTCGTGGAACGATCGTATCTATTGGCTCAACCCCTCTACACGTCGTTATTTAGACCAGACCAAGTGCTCCAGCACCATCGGTTTCCGTTGCGCTATGTCGGCATTAGGTGATCAAATCAAAGCAACCAAATAATTAACAATTTTATAAGTTTATATCATGAATTTTCCAACAAATGTGAAGTACACCAAGGAGCACGAATGGATTCGTGTGGAAGGTGACGAGGCCTATGTAGGCATTACGGATTATGCTCAATCCGAGTTAGGTGAGATTGTCTTTGTGGACATCAATACGGAAGGCGAGACACTCGCTCAAGACGAAGTGTTCGGTTCTGTAGAGGCCGTGAAGACTGTTTCTGACTTGAATATGCCCGCCAGCGGTGAGGTTATCGAGGTTAACGAAGCATTGAACGATGCTCCTGAGAAAGTGAACAACGATCCATACGGTGAGGGTTGGATGATTAAGATTCGCTTGACCAATGCTGCCGAACTGGACACCCTTATGGATGCCGAGGCTTACCAAGCTATTCTGTAATCGGAAAGTCTAACGATAAACGTTAGAGAATAACGAACTTACAACCTGCAGTGTCATGTGCGCTGCAGGATTTTTTTCGCT
>JAKSNE010000091.1 GCA_024400135.1 Paludibacteraceae bacterium | reverse complement strand
CGGTTGAGGGAGTTGCAAATCTCCTGTTTATCTGCCGGCAAGGCAAGGATAAACTTCTCATCCAGTTCTTGCTCGATAGGGATAAACGAATACTGCGCGTGTATCGCTTTATCCGCCACAACCGGTTTGTTCTTACCATAGCCAACGGGCGTTAAACGCTCTTTGTCAATGCCTTGTTTGGTGAGGTAATTAACAACCGCCTGCGCACGTTTCTGCGACAGCTCGATGTTCGACAACGAGTCACCCACTAAGTCGGTGTGCGCCGATAGTTCGATGGTGATATTCGGATTGTCTTGCAACAGCTTAACCAAAGTCTGCAACCCTTCTTCCGAAGCGGGGGTCAAGTCCCATTTGCCGAACTCGAAGAAGATATTGTTCATCGTGATAGGACGCGAGATAGGGGAGAGAGTGAAGTCCTGCTCAAAGGTCTTACTGTCCTTCAAATCAAGTGTTTGCAGGCTCTCTTTCTGGTTGAGGTAACCACGCGCAAACGCGAGCATAAGATAACGAGTGTCCTTGTTGAGTTTGACTTTGTAGGTGCCGTCCCGCCTAATCTGCATCTTACTATTCGTACCATCGTCACCAACGATACGCAGGTTGGCATCGGAAACAGGATCGCCATTGTTGTCGGTAACGCTACCCGTAACGTAAAACTCCATCACCGGAAGTTCAAAGCGATAGATCTTGTCGTAACCTTTCTTGTCGTTCCTATTCGAGGAGAAGAAACCGTTTTGCGAGTTACCCTCAAAGGTGATACCGAAGTCGTCACCGTTGGTGTTGAAAGGTGCTCCTAAGTTAAATAACGTCCACGCGATAGGCGCGTTATCGGCTTTGCGAAGCGAGTCGGGTGAAACCGTATCACGCACCGCCTTGAAGAGGTCTAAACCACCATAACCCGGATGCCCTTTGGACGCGAAATACAAACTGCCATCAGGATGAATGGTAGGGTACATCTCGTCATCGGAGGTGTTAATCTTAGGACCAAGATTTTGAATATCAGTTACTTGTCCATTCTCAATGACAGCCAAATAGATGTCTTTGCCGCCGTAACCTCCGGGCGCGTCAGAGACGAAATAGAGGGTGTCTTCCGTTGGGCAGAGAGATGGGTGACCTACGGTAATCGTACTATCCGAGAAGATGGTGAACTCTTGCGGTTCGCCCCATTCGCCGGAGGCACGAGAGGAGGTGTAGATCTTAGCCCCCAAGTCTTGCCCATTGATAGGACAAGAGTAGGTGAAGTACATCGTTCTGCCATCGGGAGTGAAGCAGCACACGCCCATCTCGGGTTTACTGGCAGCCACGCCCATGGTGGTCGAAGTAGAGTCAGACTCCGCTTCGCCTTCGTCCTCTTTGACTAAACCTTCGGCAGGTAGAATCTCCGTCCATTTGCCCGTCGCGTCGCGGTGGGTATCGTAGAGTTGGAACGTCTGCACACCCGTCACAGGACTGGGTCGAACGGTTTTCTTGTTATTCGATTTAGAGGACTCTTGGCGATTGGAAGTGAACATCAACGCGTCCGCATCGTCTCCAATGAAAGAAGGAGCAAAAGAGGAGGTGCGTTTCTGGTTCAGCTCCTTGGCTTCGCGCACTTTGTAACGCGAGACTTCTTGCTTCCACTCGTTGATCTGAGTGCAAGCGAAATGTCCGGCTTGCGCCACATAGTCCGTTGGGTGTGCCTCTAAATAAATAAGGTAGTTCTTGTCGGCATCCTTGTACTTGCCTTGGTATTGCAACGCCTGCGCCAAACGCAGGTACACAATAGAGTCTTGGTACTTATTGCGCACTGCGTTTTGGTAGGCATTAACGGCTTTGGAACTATTGAGAATACGATAGCACTCGCCTTGATAGAAGGCTACGTGTGCTTTCAATTTTCTCTCTTTCTTGGACGGGATACGACTATACACCTGTTTGTACATATCCGCTGCGTCAAAGTATTCACCGATAGCGTATTTCTTATCGGCTTTCTTGACGCGCGCACTAATCGAGCACCCCATTAAGCACAGGGTGGGGAGTAGAATCAATATGACAAACTTATTCCAGCGCATGAATGATTAGTCCCGAACGCAGTTTGGGTTCAAACCATGTGGCTTTCGGAGGCATAATATTGCCCGTATCGGCAATGTTAATGATTTGTTGCATCGTAACAGGATAGAGCGCCAATGCGATACGCATCTCGCCACTATCGACGCGACGTTGTAGCTCCTCTAATCCACGGATACCGCCTACGAAGTCGATACGTTTATCGGAACGCAAGTCCTTGATACCGAGGATGTCATCGAGGATATACTTACTGGAGATAGACACGTCAAGCACACCAATGGGGTCGTTATTGTCGTAACTATCCGCTTTGGCTACGAGTTGATACCAGTGCCCATCGAGATAGAGCGCAAACTCGTGCAGAGCCTGCGGATGATAGATAGCCGTACCTTTATCCGCCACCTCGAAATGCTTGCTTAATGCTTCAAGGAACTGCTCGGAAGTCAATCCGTTGAGGTCTTTGATAACACGGTTATAATCCATCACCTTGAGTTGGTTATCGGGGAAGCAGACAGCCAAGAAGAAGTTATACTCCTCGTCGCCACGATGGTTGGGGTTTTGCAGTTTCTTCTCGTTGCCAACGAGCGCAGCCGCTGCCGAACGATGGTGACCATCAGCAATGTACATAGCAGGAATCTGAGCAACGATGTCGGTAATCTGTTGGATGGTAGCCTCATCGTCGATCACCCAGAACGTATGACCAAAGCCGTCTAATTCGGATACGAAATCGTATTCGGGTTCGGTAGCAGTCACCTTCGCGATGATAGCGTCAAGGTCGTCACGATGCGGATAAGCAAAGAAAACCGGTTCGATATTCGCATTGTTCACGCGCACATGTTTCATACGGTCTTCCTCTTTGTCGCGACGCGTAAGCTCGTGTTTCTTAATGCGTTTCTCCATGTAGTCTTCCACCCAAGCAGCTACAACGAGTCCGTATTGGGTGCGACCATTCATCGTTTGCGCATAGATATAGTAGTTCTCCTTCGGGTCTTGTTTTAACCAGCCATTCTTTTGGAAGAGGTGGAACTGCTCCACAGCAGCCGGATAGACCTTCGGATCGAACTCATCGGTACCGGGAGCGAAGTTAATCTCGGGTTTGATGATGTGGTACAAGGACATAGGATTACCTTGTGCTTCTTCGCGAGCTTCTTCGGACTCAAGCACATCGTAAGGGCGCGAACTGACTTTCGTAACGAGTTCACGGGGCGGACGAATACCGCGGAAGGGTTTGATTTTCATGATTTTAGTGTGTGTTAGATTATTTCTTGTTGTTAGAAGGCTCTGCGGGAGTGGTCATCGAGCATGAACCGTTGAAGATAGCGTTCGGCTCCACAATCAGCACTTGCGTGACGACTTCGCCTTTGATGTTTCCGCTGGCGCGTAGAGCGAGCGTGTTCTTCACTTCCATCTTACCATCCATGTTGCCGAGGATCTCCGCGTTTTGGCAGTTGATGGTGCCTTTCAGTTTACCTTGTTCACCGATAACGACCTTACCCGAGCAGGTCAAATCGCCTTCGACCGTACCATCAATACGGATATCCGAATCAGCGATGATAGTACCAATAATTTTACTTCCGGCGGTCAACGCATTGTACAGCGTGCCGGGTTGAGAATTTGAATTTGTTGCCATATTTCGAAACATATTTTGAACTTAAAAAGTGATAAATTACAAAAAACGGCACAAAGATACACTTTTTTTTGGATATATGCAAATTTTTTTGTAATTTTGCAGCCCAATATGAGATTATGGACAAAATTTGGATAGGAATATTGCTTCTTGGGCTCGGTTTTGTTGGACTTTGCGTCCGTATTATCCTAAAAAAGAACGGTCGGTTCAGTAGTAAGGATATTGGGCAAAGCGAAGCGATGCATAAGCGAGGTATTTATTGTATTCGCACTCAAGATGTCGAAATGCGCCGTCCGAAAAAAAACAAGATAGATGTTAAATCATTATAAACAATTATCATTATGAAAAAAGTTCAAATTATTATTGACGCTGTTTTAGTTATTGCCATTGCGGCATTGTTCGTTCTTCATTTTACCGGTAAGTCCTGCTGCAAGCACGATGCAGAGGCTACGGCTGCTGTTGCCGAGGGTAATCTGCCTATCGCTTACATTAACCTCGACTCGCTGCTGGCTAATTACACCTTAGCCCAAGAGTGCGGCGAACAACTGATGCGCAAGCAAGAAGATGCTCGTTTGAAACTGAACACGAAGATGCGCACCTTCCAAAACGAGTACGCTGATTTCCAACGTAAGATTGAGAACAACGCCTTTTTATCTCGCGAACGCGCGGAGAGCGAAGCTAATCGCCTGCAACGAAAACAAGAAGAACTGCAAGCATTGGAGGAACAACTCACTCAAGACATCTTGGCAGAGAACCAAGCACTGAACCTCCGTTTGGCTGATTCGTTGACAAACTACTTGAACGAGTACAATGCCGATGGTAAGTTCCATCTTATCCTCTCCAACCAAGGTCGCGATAACGTCCTCAC
>JAKSNE010000090.1 GCA_024400135.1 Paludibacteraceae bacterium | reverse complement strand
CGCAAGGAAATCTTCACTTTAATCTTACTGCCGTTGGCTAAGCTCACCTCCGACGGATTAACCTTGTCTTCTCGCATGAAAACAGAATAATAGACATCGCTAATCTGCAAGGGAAGATTCACTAACCCTTCCCCGTCACCCGACTGGAAATTAAAACGATATAACTCCTTGCGACTGAGGTAAATCAATGCGGTATGATGCTCCGGGAAAACACGCATCTTTTGGTACAAACAATACCCCATCAAGCGCATTCGATCTGCCGAATACTGGTTGAACACCTTATTATAAATAGCGTCCTTGTTCACTCCGGCAGCAACCAACTGACCCACAATCTCGTACATCTCGGGATAATTACTGTTAAACGAGAAATTACCCGTGTCCGTCATCATGCCGGTGTAGAGGCAGGTGGCTGCGTCTAAGTTTAGAGTGTAGAGTGTAGAGTGTAGAGTAGTTGAAAGTTGAGAGTTTAGAGTTGAAAGTTGATAGAAGAGACGATAGACGAGTTCGGAGGCGGAGGGAGAGTCGGGGTAAATGAGGAACACAGACTCCCTCGCTGCGGCAAAAGTGGCATCGACATCAATGGTCGATAAGTGGTGGTCGATGATGCAAATATCCTTGGTTTCATCGAGAACTTGTAGTAGTTTTTCACCTAACGAACCAATCCGTTTTGGCTCGTGAAAATCCGTCAGGATAATCAAATCCGCTTGCTCTAACAACGCGTCCGCTTCGGCTGCTTGTTTTTCGTATATCAAATCTTCCTCTGCCCCCGGCATCCATTGGAGAAAAGAGGGGAAGGCGTTGGGGACGATTACGTTTAGAGTTGAGAGTTTAGAGTTTAGAGTAGTTTGAGAGTTTAGAGTAGATAGTAACGCATGTTTCATCCCAAGAGAGGAGCCCATGGCGTCGCCATCGGGAGACATGTGGGTAAGGATGACTACACGCTCTGCGCGTTGGAACATTTGAGCGACTTTTTCGACTTGTTTTTCGGTAAATTTGGGTAAAATCATAGTTTTTTGTTTAAAATCGACTGCAAAGATACAAAATATTTTTTAAATATTTGTATATTTCAAAAAAAAATTGTACTTTTGCATGCATTTTTGTGGAAATTGGGGTAAAGAACCCTGAAAATTGACGAAAAATTTGATAAAAACTATAAAAAATCTATTTATGAAAAAAGTATTTTTGAGCCTCGTTGCTCTCCTCGTCTTGGGTTCGGTTAGTGCCGACGACCAAGTGCTAATGACCATCAATGGAAAGCCCATCATGGCTTCCGAGTTTATGTACATCTATCAAAAGAACAACCAAGGTACCAACGCCGAGCAAAAGACGATGGACGACTACGTTGATCTGTTTGTGAATTTCAAGTTAAAAGTGGAAGAAGCCCTCTCGCGCGGTTTGGACACCACGGCTGAATATCAAAAAGAGTTAGCCGGTTATCGTGGTCAAGCGGCGGCTAAGTATATGACCGATTCGGCTGCTTTTGATAGCCTCGTAGTGATGAGTTATCAACGTATGGCGCACCCTCGTCGCGCTGCGCACATCACTATCCAATGTCCGATGAATAGTGATGAAGCCGCTACCGCAGAGGCTTTGGCAAAGATCGAGGCGGCTCGTGAGCGCGTTGTCAAAGGCGAAGATTTTGGCAAAGTGGCTTTGGAAGTGTCCACTGATCCGGGCGTGCAAGAGAACCAAGGTGAGTTGGGTTGGATCACGCCGTTCCGCTATGTCTATGCTTTCGAGGATGCCGTTTATACCACGCCCGTAGGTGAAGTGACGCCCATCTTCCGCAGTGGCTATGGTTTTCACATCGCTCTGGTGGAGGAAGAAGGCGTGTTCAAAGAGGTTAAGGCTTCGCACATCATGAAGATGGTGCCGCAAAACAACGAGGCTGCCGCAGAGAGCCAACGCCTTGTGCTTGACTCGATCTATCGTCGTTTCATTGAGGGCGAATCGTTTGCCGACTTGGCTCGCGAGTGCTCGGACGATAAAGGTTCGGCAATCAAAGGTGGCGATTTAGGCTGGTTTGGGCAAGGTATGATGGTTAAGCCGTTTGAGGACGCCGTAATGGGAATGAAAGTGCCTTCGGTTTGCAAACCTATCCGTAGTCGTTTCGGTTGGCACATCATCTTCAAGTCGGGTGAGCGTAATATCCAGCCGTTAGAAGAGATACGCAGCCAGATTGAGCGCAACGTGACCCGTGACGAGCGCAGCAAACAGATGGAAGTGTCCTTTATTAAAAAGGCAAGACAAGAATATAACCTGCCCGCCACGATGACGGACAATGAGGTTAAGGAATATGCAAACTTACACCTTGAAGAGAAATATCCCGAGTTCAACGCTTTGGTAAGAGAATATCACGATGGAATCTTGCTTTTTGACGTTAGTCTTGAGGAAGTCTGGGATAAGGCAGCCAAGGACTCTATCGGTTTGGAGAACTATTTCAAAGCCCATAAGAACCAATACAAATGGGACGTTCCTCGTTTCAAGGGATACTTGCTTTCTTGCCAAAACGAAGAGGTAGCTACGATTGCCAAACAGATTATCAAAAACGCCCACCCCGATTCCGTTCAGTCGTATCTCAAACAACGTCTGAACACCGACTCCACAAACGTTGTGACATGTGTCTATGGTCTGTGGGCTAAGGGTCAAAATGCGACGATTGACAAGTACGTGTTTGGTAAAAAAGACGCCAAAGTGAAAGAAAACGAGGCATTACCCGTTGTCACCACGGTGGGTAAGAAAATCAAACGCCCCGAGACCTATATGGACGTTCGCAACCAAGTGACCACTGATTACCAAGACTACTTGGAGAAAGAGTGGATAAAGAGCCTGCGTGCTAAATATCCGGTGGTGATTAACAACGAAGTGCTGAATGCATTAAAGCAATAAGTTAGTGCTCAATAAGGATCTTAAAAATATTTACTTAGGAGCGGCAGGCGGACTGATTGGCTTTCTCGTTACCTTTTTTGCACTCCGAGTGGGGGGCACATTCCGAGTGGACTTAACCGACGACCAGCGGTATAGTCTGCACCCGGCTACATTATCGTTACTCCAACAGTTGGATCAGCCCGTTTCTGCGACGTTGTATCTGTCGGGAAACTTAAATGCCGGTTTTGTTCGTTTGCAACGGGCAACGATTGACTTAATGGAGGAGTGCCAAAACCGCTATCCGTCTTGGGAGATAGAGACAAAAACTCCCGATGAAACCGAACAAAAACGGCTGATACAGGCGGGCTGCGTACCTACTCTTATTCACGAGCGTGAGCGCAATGGTAAGACCGTTCAAACACCTTGCTTCCCTTATCTTAAGATTCAGTATGGGGACAAAATGACCTACGTCAAACTGTTGCAGAACGTGCGGGGACGCAGTGGCGAGCAGAACCTCAACCAAAGTATAGAGAACTTAGAATATGCTTTGGCGGAGAACCTCCACCTTTTGCGGCAAGAGACGACACCTCGTATCGCTTTTCTTGAAGGGCACGGTGAACTGCCCGAGCAAAATGTCTATGACTTGAGCCTAAGTCTGAGCCGATATTTCCAGATAGATAGGGGTGTGTTAGGCACCTCTGCCGACGAGTTGAATGACTATCAAGCAGTTATCATTGCCGACCCACAGCAGGCGTTCACAGAAAAAGACAAGTATATCTTAGACCAATACGTGATGCAAGGAGGACACATTCTTTGGCTTGTCAATGGGGTGGCGTTCTCGCAAAACGCCTTGTCCAGTCAAGGGTTCACTCCGGCTATCCGCTTGGACGTTAACTTGGACGATTTGTTCTTTAAGTATGGGTTTAAGGTGCGACCGGCGATTGTGCAAGACCTGCAATGTCTGCAAGTGCCGGTGAATGTGTCTGCCAATCGGGAACAACCGAATTATCAGCCTATTCCGTGGTTTTATGCACCATTGTTGCTTACCTCGGAACGCTCGTCTATCACGCGCCATCTGGGTCAAGTCAGTTCGGTTTTTGCTTCGCCTATTGAGGTGCTACCCGTGGATAGCCTGCGCTGCGAAGTGTTACTTGCCACCTCCTCAGACACACGATTGATAGGTGTACCTGCGAAAGTGGATTTGGCGGACTTCAATCCCGACCCTAATGCGTTCCAATATCGTCACGCCCCGATTGCCGTGGCATTAGAAGGCCGTTTTGCGTCGCTGTATGCTCATCGCCAACCGCCTCGCGAAATAACCAAGCAAGGACAGACAACGCCATATAGTCCATCAACCAAACAAGTCGTTGTGGGTTGCGGGAACATCATCCGCAACGAGTGGGCAGAAGGTCAACCGCTGCCGTTGGGCTTAGACCGCTATTCGCAGATGACGTTTGCCAATAAGGACTTTTTGGTCAATGCAATTTTGTGGCTGACTGATACCGATGGACTGATTGAACTAAGGCAAAAACAGGTAGCATTGCGACTACTCAATACCCAACAGGCACAAGTCCATCGCGCTACTATCCAATGGGTTAGCACCCTCGTTCCTGTGGCGATATTAGCGATATTGGGAACAATCGTCTTTTTTGTTAGAAAAAATAAATACTCAAAGATATGAAGAAAAAACTATTTATACT
>JAKSNE010000009.1 GCA_024400135.1 Paludibacteraceae bacterium | reverse complement strand
ATATACATAAAACAAGCCTCGCCGGATTGACGAGGCTTGTTTTTATCTTTCAGGCGTCAGCCGGTCCGACAGCTGCAAGCGGTCCGACAGCGCAGCGGTCTGCTATCGGAGTTGTACTCCGGTAGCGTTATACACCCTTCCACCATTGATGAGGTAGATCTGGTCGTTGATGAGGAGTTTTTGAGTCTTACCATCCTCAGACCAGAGACCGCCGTTGGCGTTCTGGATATTCGTCGGAGTCTTTGCCTCTACTTCGAGCATCAGTTGGAAGCGGTTGTTGTATGTGCCCTTATTGAGGTCAACGCTATAGTTGCTGACGTTGAGGTCGGTATAGGTGCCCTCCTCAAGGTCAACGAGGATAGCACTTCCGCTGAAGTCCTTCGGCATAGAGAAGGTGTAAGAGCCATCCTTCGGAGCACTAACGCCAATCATTACCGATTGGTTCGTCATCTTCGTTTCGTTGTAAGCTACGTTGTAGTTGCCTGCGAACGAATAGATGTTCGGATAGCCGGCATTGTCGAGTTTCATCATATCTTCGTTAAGCACGAAGTCGGTCGATGCCTCATCAGCGAGGTTGATGTAGGCGTGATCTTCTGCCTCGTTGTTACCGAAGAAGAGTTTGATGAAGTAGTTCTTCGTGTCGGCATAGCGATAAGGAGCCGTAGTCGGATTATTTACTACCGATACATCTGACCACGTAATATCACCACCAAACTGAACCATATACGCGTGCATGGTTTGGAATCTAAACTGATCTTGCAATGCACGTGGCGTATAGGTGTTGTTCGTAGAGTTCCATTCATAAATAGCCTTCATCTTCGTATCAACTTCTGTGTCTGACAGAGCCATCGATTTATTTTGGAATGCCGGAACACCGATTACGTTCCAATAGGAGTCGGTATTCATGTGGTTAACTTCACCTACATCTTGTACGTTGAATGTGCGGTCAATCCCGCACTTATTCTCAGGCACTTCTTGCGTAAACGAAGACTTATTGATGATTCCGATATTTCCGCTCGCGGATGGGAAATAGAAGTTAGCTTCGGTTGCGCTGTTCTTCCAAACGTCCGCTTCTTCGGTGTTGAAATAATTGGCGTCAATAAGGAAGAGGTATCCCTCGTAAGCATTCAGCGAATCCGTAACATCCATATACTCCCAGAAGGTGGGTGTGTCTTCTTTGAACCAGCCTTTTTGTGCGCGGAGGTCACCACGATACTTTTGCATAATCCATTTTGTTCCGTAGCCATCCACACCGAAGATCTCGCTAATCTTCACTTTGAATGGGAAGGAAACCCAGTACATCGTGCGGTCATAATCGGCATTGGTAGCAACGGTTGTATATTTAGCACCTTTTTCTGCATCTCCCTTACCAAGCATCGTATCTTTCTTGATAGAGAGCACGCCATATATATGGTGAATATCCTCGATGCTACCGGTAGTGCCGAAGATGATTTGTTGAGCACTATCTTGGTGGGTACGAGTAATCAACATGTCGCCACCCAGAGAGATCGTTGATTTGATGGTGTCACTTGGAACCCAACCGGCAATAAGCAGGTTCGTCTTAAAGTCATAAACGACACGCATTGTGTATTTGTCCGTTCCGCTACCGGCAATGATGGTCTTACGAGAACTGGGTTCTGTTCCTTCTGCACCAATGAAGTACTGAACGTTATTATTATATTTAGCTGTCAGTTTCACTGCGCAACCGGGTTGAGCCTTAATATCGGCTTGATAAACCCAGTTGTTCATGTCCTTGAAGGGAAGTTCGTTCGCGAGCAATCCTTCACGATGATTCCCTGCTGTGCCTACAGGAATTACGTTGCCTTCATTATCAAACATTTTTGCATCACCCTCCAATACTAAGTAACGGTCTTTGGTGTCGGTAGAACCAGAGATATAAGCACGTTTGAGTTGGTTGGTCTTACTATTCCACATGAAGCGAACATTAGCCCCTTGAGGCAATGTTTCCTTATTGTCAATGATGGCATCTGCTTTCAACTCATCCGAAATAGCTTTACTATAGTCATTAGCAATGCGGAACTTGACATTCTTACCGGAGAGAACCCATTTAGCTTTATAGACATCGTACTGATAAGTAGGATCGGCAACCAATAAGGAACCATAGTTATCCATCTTATTGTCCGGGTTGGTCTTATAGCTACCCCAACCGCCATCTACGCCATCGGTACGGATATAGTAGTTACCAGTATAGATGCCTTCGTAAGTCAAGGTGGCTTGACCTGTTCCGTCTTGCGTAACGATAAGGTCAATCACGCCGACTTTAGCATTTTCATCGGTTATCGTCACTTCGCCACCAATATTGTTCCATTTGTTTTCGCCTGCATACTGTTGCAGCTGATAAGTATAATGATTATTGAAGAACGAAGTGGTATCCTTCTTGGCAACGTTTTTCGAGTTCTTGATTAAGTCGCCTTCCCACTTAACTTCAGAACTTTGTTTTGCTACGACGCGATAATCGTCATTAGAGAGAGGATATTCAACGCTGACAATCACTTCACCCGAACCGAGGTTCAAAACGAAGGTGTAGTCTCCAGCCTCAGAGGTGGTGATTTGGCAGTTGTCTTGGTCCATATACATGTACCAATTCGTGCAACTCGTAGCGGTCATAACTCCCTTAATACTATATGTTCTATTGTCGTCATCATATATCTTGAAGCCATACGTTGTACCGGCATCCAAGTGAAGCGTAGTCTTAAACTCGTATCCTCCGGGAGTCTCTGCAACAAATTTATAGTCATTAGAAGTCCAACTATCCCAAGAACCTTTGATTCTAAATCCGGATTCGGTGGAGTTGTACTTCATCCAAATACCATCGTTGTAGTATTGTGATGAGTTGATATTTGTAGTAATCCAATCGCGAGGAACGAACAAAGGTAAGCAGGCACGATAGCAAGATTTGCTGTTATTATGGTGAGGATAAGCCACTTTGGTCAGATAGAAGTTTTGCTGAGCATTACCTTTATTAGTGAATAATACAATACCATTTGTTACTTCATCCCACGACATTTTATCATCCGCAATTCGGAAATAATTAATATCAGTATTTTTAATCTTGGTCATTTTTAATAGACCATACGGTAGGTCTTTATTACCCGAACCATTTTTATCATCCCAATAATCTGATGTACGGAAGTTTGCCCAAACATCACCAAACTTATCATATACACCATCTTTGAAATAGATGTATTGTTTGGTGTTGAATGTTGCTTTTACGGTTCCGTTAGTTCCTGCGTTAGTGACAGTGGTGGTTGTAGCATTTACGTCTGCGACTGTTGCACCGCCAGTAGTAACCCAACCGTTGAAGTTCATTCCTTCTGGCACTTTGGCAGTGATAGAGGGCTTGGAAACTTCATAGACCTTCACTTCTTTCGGAGTATATCCATCCTCATAAACAGTTACTATTTGATAAGACTCCTCCGGATAGGTGACGGAGAGATGGTCGTCGTTGGCATGGTCAAAGTTAAATACATAGTTACCTCCCTTGACGGTGTTTATCCATATTTTATTATTGAAGGACTCACAATTATTGTATAATTGCAATTCTTTCTGCGAGTCAGTGATATTTTTCAAGTTAGCATACATCGCACCATCATAGATAACGCAGAATTTGTAACTCTTGCTACCATCCAAGTTAATCGTAGCCTCATTATTTTCCAAAGGATATATTGTCCATGAATTATCAGAGTGACTTAATGCCACACAATTATCGTGCGGATATTGTATATCAAACACTTTCGTTTGAGTATTATAGTGGAACACATAATCACCAGCAACTGTACTAAAGAACATAGGATTGGTATACTTTCCTGTTAAATGCGTAAATGTCGTAGAGATTGTTGAATTAAAGAAATACCATCCATTCGCGCCCATAGCATTGCCATTGGTTTCGATTACTGCAAACTCAACCATCCAGAATTGCTCAAAACTAGTTGTGTGAATAGTTACATAAGCATCATTCCCTGTTGATTGTCCCGTCGGTTTCATAAACTCAAAACCAGCAGCGTCCCAACCACCGAAACTACCTCCACCTTTTAGGTATACACCTGTGCTCAAATCTTCAACGAATACGGCTTGTGCAGAAACGGCTAAACCATTACCATTGGTCTTAACCGTAATTTGATAATCATTGACTGTCTTGCTGTTTTGAATAATCAAGTTGCTTGACAATACCCAATGGTCGAACTTATATCCATTCTTTTTTGTGGCAGTTAATTGCAAACCGGTTGCAATACCCACAGAACCACCACCGCTGACGGTACCCATATCATCATCATTAACTGTCGGAGCTAAAGTAACCGTCTTCTCGGTCGCCGTAGCGGTTACAGTACCTTCACCCGTAGCCTTAATCGTAGTGGAGATATTAGACGGCTCGGTAATAGTTACGTTCGCATTCGACGATGTCCATTGACTCCAAGTATAACCGGTAGCAACAATAGCCGAAATATCGACGGGAATTACATTACCCACTTGCTGTTCGCCGGAAGGAGTAACGGATTGGATACCAGTGCTCGTTTGAATGGTAACTGGGTATGTCGTTTCGTGCCATTTTGCCCAATATACCTTATCACCTGTAGTTCCTTGAGGAATTTCGGTAACAGCTGAACCTGTGAAACCTGCATTATCAAACCAACCATCGAAGGTATAGTCTGTACGTTCAGGGTTAGTTGCTAACGTATGAGCAGCCTCAATGGTATATTGCTCGCTAATGTCTGCACCACCATTATTCGGGTGATAGGTAATGGTGTATTCATGTGCCGTAAAGTTAGCAGTAGCGGTAAAGCCGGCAGCCTTAGCAGCAACAGAAATGGTCTTATCAGTTTCCGTTCCCGTAACAATCTTACCATTCGTCTCATCATTTAATGTCCAGTTAACCCAATCATAGCCAACCTGTTCAGCCGCAGTCAGTTGCAATGCGACATCAGGACCAGCCGAACCTTCACTTGGAGTTACCGTACCTGTACCTTCGGGATAAACGGTAGTTGAAGCAGGAGCAACTGCCGTTGAAATAGTATATACAACGGGGTCTGCCTTTACGTAAACGGATGCAGAGCCCGTAACGGTAAAGGTGTAGTCATTTTTGTGCGTAGCAGGCAGAGAAGAGCCACCACTAGCAGCACTATACCAACCATTTGCTTCGTAACCATTGTTACTTGTATAGTATTGACCAGATTTGGGTGAATATTCGATTGTTACCACATCACCTGTATAAACAGCTAAACTTCCTGTACTTGTATAAGAGCCATCACCAATTTTCGCCTTTATTGTTCCGCGAGTAGATACTGCTAGTGTACCATCAGTTACACCATACGTAATCGTGCAAGCGGTACGAGTAGTCCATTGAGCATATAAGTCCACATCGCTTGCTCTTACCCAATTTCCGTTTGAAGTATAACCATCTACATTTGGTACGAAAGCACCATCAGCGTTGATAACTTGAACACCACCGGTAGCTTGAGTAAAGTATCCATTAAACACATTAGTTCCATAACTCGGTTTTGTAACAGCCGTTGCCGTTGCATCAAAGGTTACGGATTTATTTTCTGTTCCAGGCGAAGTCTCATTCTCGTAGTGAAGAGTGATGGTATATTGGTTAGCCGTCCAATATGCGTAGGCAGTCAATGTATTCCCAGTATATCCCCACACATTTCCGCTTTTCCCGTATGTTCCGCTTTGAGGAAATGCATAAGTAATAGGATCTCCGCTTACTACATTGATAATGCCGGCAGAACCGCTATTGTTAAAATCTGCTTTATACCCCGTGAATGTATATCCTTCGCGGATAAAATCTGTATTTTTCGCAAATTGTGTAAATGTTGCGTCATATACTGCTTTATATTCTCCCGGATTACTATCTACACCATCTCTGTTATAGTTGCGATTAAGTGTAATAACGGTCGTATCAGGTGCCCAAATAGCATATACTTTAATTGTCTCTGCTTTAGCAGTGAGATTCTTGACCTGTTGTTGATCTGCATAAACTACATTTCCATCACTTGTTGTTGCCCATCCTTTGAAATGATAGCCGGTTTTTCCATAGCCCAAACTTTCAATAGATGTCAGAGCAACTTCATCTGCATCGTATGTGAATGATTGTTGTTGATGGTCAGTTCCGCTTGTTGCACCATTTTTCTCAAATTGAACTTTGTAGGTATTTGCCTTCCATTGTGCATATACGGTTGCGTTATCATCTTTAATCCAAGCACTGTTGTTATTGGTCCAACCTGATTTGTTTTTACCAAAATTTTGAGTTGTAAGAATTACTTGTACAGTACCCGTAGTTGCATTATAATAACCTTTGTAACTATAACCTTCTTTTTCTGGAATGGTATATGAAGGACAAGTCTTACCATAAGTAACCGTCACATCTTGCGTTTCTGGCGTTCCGCCATTACCATCCAATGTTAATGTATATGTCTTAGGGGTGATAGTAATTGTACCTGCCGTCGGATTGAGTGTGAAGATACACATATCACCATCTGCAGGAGTATTAACTAATGTTGGCTCCCCAATATAACGTTTCCCATCATCGTTTTGTTTTGTATTCCAATCGCATCCGGTTGCTCCATATTTAGCACTAACGGAATAGGTGCCATTACCGTTATCTGTTAATTCTTTCCAACTCCAGTTTGTATCGCCCCAAGTGTGCTTGATGTAATATTTGCGCTCAGTGGCAGTACCAGACAACGTGATAGTACAGGTCTTGCTATGTGCATCCGTGATAGTTAAAGTTGCAGATTTGCTGCCAGTAGAGGAAGTTGGAATAAATTCTACTGTCACTTCTGTTTCCGAGATACCAGTTACTTTGAAATCTCCGGGATTTGTACCGGTCAACTTACAATTACTAGTTGATAAGGCCGTTCCATAGTGCTGCGTGAAAGAAATTGTTTTGGATTGACCTTCTCCATCCAAAGCTGCCGAGAAACCAGTCTGCGAGGCAGTTGTTTTCTTAAAGCCGGGGACTGTCCATGTTATCTTTCGATTGTTTTCGTGTAACTCTCCAGCATTTTTAACGTTTATTTTAAGATATAGATTGATTTCATGATTACCAACCCCGGCACTCGTGAGTGTGTAGTTCCAAATGCCTGTGCTCTCCCAATATTTGTCGCTTTCCCCATTGTTCCAATTAACCCAAGAATTTCCTTGTGTTCCATCGGGGAGTGCATAATAACAATGAACGCCATCAGCAGAACTACCCCAAGTTTTTACGCCAAGACCTTTTATGGTATAGCTACCATCGGTAACAATACCAACAGAGAAATCGTCTCCACTTCCCATACCAGTTTTTAGCCAACCATCACTGTCATATCCGGTTTTGTAGCCCCAGACTTGCCACATTCCATTTTGGAACCATCCCTCATTATCTGCCCACGCGGGTTGAAGATTCGCTCCTAAGAGCGCTAACAGAAAGACTGTTAGAAATTTAGTTAATTTTTTCATAATGATTTGAAATTTAATTGGTTAATATTATTGAGTTAGTTATATATTTCAGTATCTAATTCAGTATGACTCTCTTCATTTTTCTTAGTTCTGTCAAGGATAAGGTCAACTATTCTCTTTGCGTTTTCAATTTCTTTGGCTTTTATAGACTTATGTACATCTTCACCACTTACAGTGTAATTGCTTCCGTCTGTGTATAATGACAAACTTGGGAAAATATTTAGATATTTCTCAAGAGCCTTTTTTGCACTAGTTTTACCATGCCAACGAGAAGCACAGATGATTGCAGTTGGAGCAAAACGCAATGCCCAATTTAGACCGCCTTTTACAGAATACTTTTCATCTCCTTGACTCGTAATCACATATACGTTGTGACGAATAGTTAACACTGCACGAAAATCGATTGCTTGTTGAGCATTGTTGTACACAATTTTATTTGGAGCTGTTTCCTTCTCTACGTAATTATTCCCTTCATTAAGGAAGAAACGAACTGCCGATGAGCAATGCATCAAACGTAAATACACATACCACAACGTTGTGGTCTTACCGCTATTGGGTCCTCCTTGTATTGCGATAATTGATGTCATGATGGATTTGAAATTTAAGTTAGTTAGTATTGTTAGTTAGTTTATATTATTTTTGAGTTATTGATTATTCCTTATATATTTATACGCGTGGGGGCGCGAGAGGGAGGCTATAAAATGAGCTAGCAAACGATTTTTATTATATCAGCTATTTTTTTCAGCAACTCCTAACTAGAATGAAATGATGCATTACTTCATCCATAGTCACAATTTCAGTCCCCATATATTCTGTTAAGTCTTCTCGAATTGTCATATCATTATATTGGAGATTTAGCCCAATACGGAATCCTTGGTCTGTATCTTCTCCCCATGCCATATGAACATCGCGAAGACTTTCATTGACATCTTCTGGTAATTGTTCTAATCCTATAATCTCCGTAATCTCAGGTAATAACTCATTAGGGTGATGTAAATTCAATGACACGTTCGTAAAAATCAATGTTGAGCAAAAAGGTCTGTTAACAGCATTATTCACAATCTCCATATTGCGATATACCTTTTCTGCGAAATCAGATGCATCTGATTCGTCTTTCATTAACAAGATGTTAAAAGCATAAATATTGCTACCATTGATAACTTCTATCTCAATCGGCCATGTTTCTCCTACGTGTATTAGTTCCGGCAAATCAAGATTTGACAATGATACATCATCTTTTATCACATAGCCTTTTGCTCGCAATTTTGCACATAATTGCTGAACTAAATCATCCTTTGACATACTATTCAAATCGCAATCTTGCGAATAGTAATAGTTTTTCATTACCTCCATGATACCTAAAAGGTATTTGAATTTATTAGATTCCATCATATAATTAAAATTTAAATGTTTATCAAACATATGTGTTAAACTTATAAATTAACAATTAAATCACCCTGCAAGTCGGTCCTTTCGACTGCAAAACCTGCACTCTTATACATATTTATCACTTGAGAATCGGGATGATGATATCTTGCTTTATTAATAGGATCCTTTGCGTCTACAGAAATCAAGGCTTTATTAGTAACATAGTTATTAGAAAAACGCATTATACCAGAGTTTGTCTTACCCCCATGATGTGGGACAACAATATTATTCGGCATTACAAACGTCAAACCGCCACTCATATTAGATAACAATTCGTCTGCTTGTGAGAAATGCGCATCACCCGTTAGATTAGCCACCTCATTATAGCCGTAAAATCCAACAAGCAGACCACTATAATTAATGTTAGATTGCCTATCTCCTACAAATATATTAAATTGACCAGCATTATAAGATGCAACTCGGTGAATATTATACTGTCCACTCATTCTCCTTGCCGGAGCGACGACCGACCAAACTTGTCCTGGTAAAGCAGAATATAAATTAAAAAATACTTTTTGACTAGTAATCGACTTCATATGTTCAGGGCAAAAAACACCGCTAAAACATTGCAAATCTTGTAATGACATCCCCACTAAACAACGATAGTGATCTAAGTCCCAATGGGATATTACTAAGATCGGTTGTGTTCTTTTATAAATAGGCAATCTATTATTTCTCAACCCATTAACTCTTGCTGTTGAGTATGACAAAGGCGCACCAAAGTCATAGACTATGATAGGATCTTCTCCTAAAAGTATCTCATTTGAATTAGCCTGCCCAACATTGTTTACTCTCAAACTATAAGGTGCACCATTTTTTATGTATAGCTGATGAGGAAGAGCATAATTACCTCTTAAATAAGACGGATATGGAGTAGAATACGAAGCTAAGGCAAACATCTCATCAAAATGCTCTGCTCCATTTTCTCGTTGCTCAAAATAATAATCAGCAAATATCAAATCTATGTGTTCGCTTTTTTGATGAAAACTATAATCAAACTCAAAAAACAATTTTAAATTAAGTGAATAATAAGATCCCTCTAACAATCGATTTCTAGTGCGAATATTACGAAGTCTTAAATACGATGCTCCTGCTAGTTCCTCTCGGATATCTGGTGAATCAAAAAATTGCAGATATTTGCGGAAGTCCCATAGAGTTCGAAAATCGACATAGAGGTCGAAACTGTCATTCTCGTTAGGAACACACCTATCCAAATAAACAATCACAAGGTCGTTATTTCCATCAGCATAATGAGAGTTGTAAAATTTCTCACATATCACATTCCAAGAATTGAAATTCATACTATTGCTTGTTTGTTGCATAATTATGTCATTATTTTTAAATACAGAAAAATGTTCGTGATAAAAAGAAAACTATTTAAATTATCTTAAATCCGTTTCAAAGAATTTTTCTTTTTGACTTTTCCACACTTGATTTTCCACACTAAAAGTATCTCCTGGATGTTTGCCGAAATAAACAAAATGGAATGGACAATTCTTAACAAGTCTATATTTGCACAACAAACTCATTTTATCCACCTCTTTTTCTCCAAGTGGATTAATCCAAGCATTCCCAAGTGGAGAGAGCGTGTTGTAATACAAAAGTATTTGCTCATAATCGGAGAGTTGAGAGCGAATCAAATTACAAAAAATTTCTCTATCATGAAAATTAAAGGTTTCCTTACTATCATCTACATATTTTACCATATTGTACAAATGACGGAAATAATGCCCCAATAATATATTTCTTTGTAAAGATTTTAAATCTTTCATTCTTGCATCTTCATTCAATCTTAGGACAACCTCTAATGTTATATCATATACTGGAGAATTCTTATCCTTCGTCAACACATAATCGTGTATGTTATAAAAAAAGAAGCCATAGGACAACTGATGAGAAAGGGTTAATAACATTTCATCATTTCTAAATAAATCATATTTAGTACTCTTATCTTGATTTAAAAAATTAGTTATTGCATCTTTCGTTGCTAAATAAATAGTCTCCAGCTCATTATAAAATTCAGGAAAAGCGGCACGCCCTACATACTCTTTATTGTCAGATATCGTGATTTTTATTTCAGAAACATTTTGTTTATGCAACTCTAGCATTTCCATAAAAGCCGTTTCAAACACCTCTTTGCGACTATGCTTAGATTGACTATTAAAAGTTTTAATAATATATAAGGTTCCTGCTAAGGTCAAAATAGTACCACACACACCTCCAATAAAGTCACCTATTTGACCTGTTAGAGTCGCGGAAAGTTTAGGGCAGAAATGCCAAATCGCATTTGACGATAATAATAACACATAACAAATAAACACACCAAGACAAATCCACAAACTCGTGATTGCCAATGTTTTTAATATTTTTCTTTTGGTCGTTCGTTCCTTTTCAATTAGCTTCTGAGTCTTTGCGATACGCTGCTGCAAACGTTGAACTCTGTTTGTAAGTCTTTTTTCTCTTTTCATATTTGTAAGTTGTAGTAGTTATCTATTTATTTTTCGTTAGTGGTTTTGCTCTTAATTTCAACGGTCATCCTACGGACATCCTATAGAGTGCTACCGTAGTCACTAGTGCTTTGTACTACCCCAAATCTCAACTAAAAATCTGTTCGAAATCGGTGGACGACTCCTTTCTTTTAATTCGCCTATCGGCGAGAAATCTTTCTAAAATCCTTTCTATAATCTCAACTTAAAATTTAGTTTTTCTATTCCTTATAATTTTATACACGCGAGGCGCGAGGTTCTTGCTTTGTTTTGCCCAAAAGTCTTTTGGGCGATGAAACAGGGTCCCTTGTTTTTTTTGTTCTTTTTCTTTGTCCATCTCCTGTATAGGATTCGCATAGGTAAAGATGCTACGGGGATGGTACGGTAATGCTACGGTAACCTATAGTGCTTTGTACTACCATATATATGCGTACGGGTGTGTTTGTTTGCTTTGTTTTTCGTTCAATTTCTTCTTCCATCTTACGTACATCCATCGAAGTGCTACGGAGGTTGAAGGCACGGCTTCTTTGTGTTTTTATATACGTGCGAGGGCGCATAATGCACACGCGTACACAATTAACGTGCAAAAATAATACTTTTTTCCGGATTATGCAAATTATTTTGCAAAAAAGTGGAAAAAAAGTATTAGTTTGTAGGTAAAATGAAGAAAATTTTGTAACTACTCGGCAGAATTTCCCATCGCCAAGCACTCTGCAAGCGCGTTCATGGTTACACATTCCGCGCGAGAAACACGCTCGTTCTTTTGACGATAATCACCCACAGCTATTAGCAAGACGCGCCCCTCGGCGCAAGCATCGAAATAGAGGGGTTCCGGCTTATAGAGTTCTCCGAAACCCTCCTTACGGATAACAACTACGCTACCGCCCTGTTGCAATACGCTATCGCGAATCCGGCGTTCATCCTGACTAATAAAAGGGCTGATTAAGGCTGCGCCGGACTGAGCGACCGTCAGACATTGGCGGACGTATTGTTCAATCTCCGGTGGCGTCCAAACATGGCGCACATGGACCGCTTGCAGCGGACCTTTGAGGAGTGCCTGATTACCGATAAGGTCCACCTTTGTACCAGCAAGCATTACCCCGCGCTCAATGCGGAAGTACTCCGAACTTGCGCGCTTAACTGCCAAGCGGCGTGGGTTATCACGAAGGTAGGCGATCATTGCCTGAAGTTGTCCGCGCGTCTTTAATCGGGACGGATAGAAATCGGGAGAAAAGAGCGGTTCCGGCGATGTGTTTGCGCAAGAACACTGTGGCGACGTCTTTTCGCAAGAACATTGTTCTTGCTGAGATAACGACTCTCCCTGTTTGGTTTCCTTATGTATCGTTGAATCACCAATGACAGCGTCATTGGCTTCCTTTTTTGCCAGAATCCCTCCCCAAGCCTTATTACACCCCTGTTTAAGCCCCCAAAGGCAGCGCCCAAGGGTGACGGGCATTGTTTGGGTAACATGAAGAATAAAGTGGACGTGATCAGGCATTATTTGTTTCGCGATAATCTTTATTTCGGGATGGTATTGTGGTGTCATAGAAATCAATTGCGAAACCCATTTCCCAATCTCGCTCATCTCTACCCGCGCATCATCAACTCCACCTACCAACGTCCCCAATAGGGGGTGACGATCTTTAATAGTGAGCGTGATTAGATATACCGCCGGTTGACGATAATCCCAGTTCCGTTCACGAGTGTAGATGCGTTGTGCGGGTTGCGTATCCATGATTTTCCCTTTTCATTTGCAAAGGTACAGATAAATTTCCATATATGCAAATTTATTTGCAAATTGTAAGAAAAAAGGATAAGTTGTGATAATTTTGATAAAAAGTGATAAAAAGTACGCTTTGTCTTCTTAATAATCGTACTCTTTCCCTAGAGACGGTTTTCCCGTTTCATCGGGAACACCATGCGGTAACCCTTCGGTAACGTCTCCGTGCGGGTATAATCAAGAAGGCTGGTTGACGGCATAACTGAGTTACACGCACAAAAAAAGCGGTAACTCGCGTTCGGCAAATAGCTCGCACAGACGAAACCGCTAAAAGAATTATATATAAGACGGAGAGTTAGTCGCGTTTGCGGCGGACAAGGCGGAAGGTGGCGTAGGCACCATAGGCAGCGGCAAAAGCAAGCAATGCCCAAGGAGCACCAACGGGAGAGCCGGGATCAACATAGCCGGCATCCGCTCCTGAATTGCCACCGAAGTTCTCACCAATCTTATTAGGACCGCCATTTGCTCCTGCTTTATTGGGACCGGTAGGATTGTCATACGTAGTGGTGTACAGCTGATTAGGATCAGATGCACCGGGTTCAGTGATATTGCTTTGAGCTACCAACGAGAGGGGTAACAAGCAACAAAAAACGATAGTTAAAAACAAATTTTTCTTAGCCATAAGGGCGCGATTAATTTTTAGCCACGAGGGCACGTTTATTACGTTCTTCATGATTGTTTATGCGATAAAAATACAAAATTCGCTGCAAAGGTACAACATTTTTTTGATATATGCAAATAAAATGTGCAACTTTTTGCGAAAATACACATTTTTTTAGCCTAAGAGGCAGGATAAAAAGCTGTTGAGCCTATAATTTAATATAGTCCCATGAACTCGTACGTATTACCGATGGTGTCGAGGTAGCGTTGGAACTCGGAACGAGAGATGACGACCGTACCCGTACAGTCGTTCGGGTGGAAACTCAACGACTGAGCCTGCTGAAGGTTCTCGTCCAAGAACAAGATCACATGGTTCTCGGTATCGTTAATCAGTCCAAACGGAGAGACCGAACCCGGTTCTAAACCAAGGTAACGCATCATCCGCTCCGGCGAAGCGAAACTCAGTTTGCCCGGAGCCGGTTTGCCTGCGGCTTGCAAGCGAGCCTTGAGGCGTTGCTCTAAGTCGTGGATATCCAGATCGTGGCTACAATCAAAACAAACGAGGTAATGCTGATTCCCCTTATGGTTGCGCAGGAAGATATTCTTACAATGCACCGACCCATCGTCACGCCACCAACGCATAGCTTCCTCGATCGTTTTTCCCTCGGGATGATCGTACTCGTCGTATGCGATGGCGTGCGTTTGAAGATAGGTATATACAATTTCTTTACGTGTCATGCGGATGCGTAATTATTCGGCGATACCGAGGCTGGCACGGATAGCCGGTACACGAGCTTCTGCCGCAGCGGTGGCCGCTGCATAGTCCTTAATGGACTTCATCTCAGCCGGAATCTCGAAGTAGAACTTAATCTTAGGCTCCGTACCCGAAGGACGAACAGAGACTTTGAGGCCGCCCTCGGTGAAGTATTGCAGCACATTCGACTTTGCCTCCAAAGCCATGTGGATATCCTTCTCCACCCACTGACCATTGACGAGTTCGCGCTCTTTGGAGAGTTGGAAGTCCTTGGTGCGAATCACTTTCTCGCCGGCAATCTCGGTGATGGGGTTCTCGCGGTAGTTGATCATCATCTGCTTGATCTCCTCTGCGCCGGACTTGCCCGGACGAACGATATTCACCGTACTCTCGCGTTGGAAGCCGTACTCCATGTAGATATTCATCAGATACTCGTAGAGCGACATACCATGGTCTTTGGCATAAGCAGCAATCTCGCAGATAAGACAGATAGCCGAAGGCGAACACTTGTCGCGGACGGCATCGTAAGCCATGAAGCCGAAGCTCTCTTCACCACCACCTATATATTTACGCTCGCCCTCCCACATGCGCACGCGGTTGGCAATCCACTTGAAGCCCGTATATTCGTCGGTGAGGGTCACGCCTTGCTTGTCGGCAATCTTACGAATGAGTTCAGAGGTGACAATCGTCTTGACGAGGTACATGTCAGGCGTGAGTTTGTTGAGGCGCTTCATGTTATTGATGATGTAATAGCAATACATCATGCAGGTTTGGTTACCGTTGATGATGACCCACTCGTTCTTGTCATCGCGGCAAACGATAGCGATACGGTCGGCATCGGGATCGGAAGCGATAACGAGGTCGGCTCCGAGTTTGGTACCGAGGTTCATTCCCATCGTCATTGCTTCGGAGTTCTCGGGATTAGGACTTACCACGGTGGGGAAGTTACCATCAATCACCATCTGCTCAGGCACAACGTGGATATTTTGGAATCCCCAAGAACGCAAGCACATCGGGATGATCTGGCGACCCGTACCGTGGAGAGGCGTATAGACGATGTTGAGGTCTTTTTGGTTGAGGATAGACTGCTGGTCAATCATCACCGACTTAACCGCCATCATATAATCGTAGTCCATCTCACCCCCGATGATTTGGATCAGGTCTTTGTTGCCGGTCCAATGTACGTCCTCCATCTTGACTTTATTCACCTCGTCGATGATTCCTTGGTCGTGCGGTTGGAGCACTTGCGAGCCGTCCTCCCAATAAGCCTTGTAACCATTGTACTCTTTGGGGTTATGCGACGCCGTCACGTTCACACCGCCTTGACAGCGAAGATGACGGATAGCAAAACTAACCTCCGGCGTTGGACGAAGTCCTTCGAATAGATATACTTTAATGCCATTGGCAGAGAACACGTCCGCTACCGTTTCCGCAAACAGACGGCCGTTGTTACGGCAGTCGTGACCGACGATGACGGAGACTTGTTCGCCCTTGCCGATGGTCTTAAACCCACCCTCTTTGGCGACTTTATTGAGGTAGTTGGCGTAACCTTGAGTTGCTTGGGCAACGATATACTTATTCATACGGTTGCAACCGGGACCCATTATACCACGCAGACCGCCGGTACCGAACTCAAGGGTACGATAGAAACTATCAATGAGGAGGGTCTTGTCTTCAGCCTCCATCATTGCTTTTACTTCGCTTTTCGTTTGTTCATCATAATTGCCGTCGAGCCACTCTTGGGCACGAGACATCACTTCTTGTAATTCGTTCATAATATTTACAATTTAATCATTTACAATTTACCATTTATTTACAATTTAATCATTGCATAATTGAAGAATCCTATTCATATTTCTGGAATAGGAAATCGTTATAGGGATAGCGCTGGATGTGGATTTGCTTGATGCGGTTATACATCAACTCTTTCAGCGCTTCGATATTGTCTTTGTTCTTGGCAGAGATGAAGATACAATCCTCCTCCATCTTCGCCATCCACGTTTTTTTCAGTTCATCGAGGGATATATTCTCTCGCTTGATGGGTGTCAAGTCGTCCTCCTCCTTAGGGGTATAGGTAAACGCATCCGTCTTATTAAATACCACTATTGTGGGTACTTGTTTGACCACTTTCTTGGTCTTCTTTCCTTTTTCTCCGGCTTTCCACGGTTGTACCGCAGGAACCGTCTCCTCCGCCTCCAATAGTTCGTTGATAGTCTGTTGCACTACTTCGTATTGTTCTTCGAAGTTCGGATGGGAGATGTCCACTACGTGAATAAGCAAGTCCGCTTCGCGCACCTCGTCAAGGGTCGATTTGAACGACTCGACCAAATGGTGCGGCAGTTTGCGAATGAACCCAACCGTATCGCTCAGCAGGAACGGCAGGTTCTCAATCGTAACCTTACGCACGGTGGTGTCGAGCGTGGCAAAGAGTTTATTCTCGGCAAAAACATCGGACTTACTCAGCAGGTTCATCAGCGTCGATTTGCCCACGTTCGTATAACCCACCAACGCTACGCGCACCATCTTTCCCCGGTGCTGGCGTTGGGTCGCCATCTGACGGTCAATCTTCTTGAGTTCCTCTCTGAGCAAGGCGATACGCTGACCGATGATACGTTTATCCGCCTCTATCTGCGTCTCACCCGTTCCGCGGTTCGTTCCGCCACCACCTCTCTGACGATCCAAGTGGCTCCACATTCGTGTCAGTCGAGGGAGCATATATTGGAGATGCGCCATCTCGACCTGCGTCTTCGCGTAGGAGGTCTGCGCCCGTTGGAGGAAAATCTCTAAGATAAGAATCGTGCGATCCATAACTCGCACAGGAGCCCCTCTCCGGCTCTCCCCTAAAGGGCGAGAGTTCAGTTCTCGTTCAATATTCCTAATCTGACGAGGAGATAGTTCATCATCGAAGATGACAAGAGAAATCTCTTGCTCCTCCCCTTCAAGGGAGGTTGGGTGGGGCTGATATATATACTGCCGTATCTCCTCCAGCTTACCGCTACCCACATACGTGTTCGTATCGGGTTGAGGGATACGTTGTATAAAACGTTTCACGGGAACGATATGGTTCGTGTCCGCGAGGAAAGCGAGTTCGTCGAGGTACTCTTGCGTCTTCTCCTCCGGCTGAGTGGGAGTGATAAGACCGACTAATATTGCGTTATATTGAGACAATTTTGAATTTTGAATTAAGAATTATGAGGTATACTTTTTAATTATTAGTGGGCTTCGAGCCAGTTAACACCTACACCGCAGTCGGCGATGAGGGGGACGGACAGATGGACGACGTTTTCCATCTCGTGAACGACCATCTGTTTGACCTCTTCGACTTCGGCAAAGGGGACGTTAAAGTTCAATTCGTCATGCACTTGCATAATCATCTGCGTCTTATACCCATGCGTTTTGATGTGTCTATCAATACTGATCATCGCCATCTTGATGATATCCGCAGCGGTGCCTTGGATAGGCGCATTGACAGCATTGCGTTCGGCAAACGAGCGAACGACGGAGTTCTGGCTATGGATATCGGGCAAATAACGTTTGCGACCAAACAGAGTCTCTACATAGCCATGCTCACGCGCAAACTGTTTCTGTTTCTCGATAAAAGAGATTATTTGCGGAAACGCCTCAAAATAGTCGTCAATGAGTTGTTTGGCATCCTTACGCGGGCAGTCCAATTGTTGGGCTAAACCAAAAGCAGAGATACCATAGATGATACCGAAGTTAGCCGTTTTGGCTCTGCGGCGTTGCTCTGTGGTGACCTCGTCAAGAGGTACGTTGAAGATCTTCGCTGCCGTAGCGGCATGGATGTCTTGTCCCTCGCGGAAAGCGGCTAACAGATGCTCGTCTTGCGAGAAATGCGCAAGGAGTCTTAACTCGATTTGCGAATAGTCGGCACTCATAAACGCGCACCCCTCATCGGGGATAACCGCCTTACGAATGAGTTGCCCTCGCTGAGAACGAATGGGTAAGTTCTGTAAGTTCGGATTAGACGACGACAGCCGTCCCGTCGCCGTGACCGTCTGGTTATACGTCGTATGAATCTTCCCTGTCTTGGGATTGATATAAGCAGGTAAGGCGGTTATATAGGTAGAGACGAGTTTCTTGAGTTCGCGATAGTCGAGTATCTTCCCCACTATCGGATGTTTATCGCGAATGGCGAGTAGTACCTCCTCCGAAGTGGAGTATGCTCCTTTAGACGATTTCTTGGCGGAAGGGTCAAGACGCAGGTCGTCGAAGAGCACTTCTCCGACTTGTTTGGGCGAGTTGATATTAAACTCTTTTTCTGCCAATGCGTATATCTGTTGCTCTAACGCTTGTGCCTCTTGTGTCAGTTCCGCCTCGGCTTGTTTGAGGATATTAAGGTCAAACCGCACGCCCGCTTCTTCCATCTCTCGTAAGACGGGAACCAGTGGCCATTCGACTTCGTTAAACATCGTCCATAGCGATTCATCCTTACGCAACGCCTCCCAATCGGGTTCGCGATTCGGGTTATAACTAACTTCGGGATTGAGCAGATAAGCGCACAACCGCGCTTTCATCTCCTCATCGGGAGTGCGCGTGGGTAGCGGTTCCGTTTCCTCCGGCTCAGCAAAGAGGTCGAGGGTAGCCTCCGGCTTTTTTAGTTTAGAGTTTAGAGTTGAAAGTTTAGAGAAGCCGTCTAGTTGATTAGTTGAGAGTTGAGAGTTATTCGAGGCATTTTTAAGTAGCGAGTTAAACTCCAAATCCTCGTATATAGGGGTTAGTTTGCTCCAATCGCGTTCTCTACACTCTAAACTCTCCACTTTACACTCTATAGGCACATCGGTCTTGATGGTCGCCAAGAAACGAGAGAAACGGATTTGCTCTAATTGGCTTTCCACCTTCTCTTTGAGCGCGCCTTTGAGTTCGTCTGTATGGGCGAGCAGCCCATCAATGCTTCCAAACTGCTGCAACAGACTAACGGCAGTCTTCTCGCCCACCCCTTTGCAGCCCGGGATATTATCGCTCGCGTCACCCATCAGGCCGAGCAGGTCAATGACCTGTTCGGTGTTCTTGATACCATATTTGGCGCACACCTCAGCAGGTCCCATCTGTTCAAACCCACCCGTATGGCGGGGGCGATAGATGTGGATATTCTCCGTAACGAGTTGTCCGTAGTCCTTATCGGGCGTAGCCATAAACACTTCGTAGCCCTCACGCTCCGCGA
This sequence comes from Paludibacteraceae bacterium, assembly GCA_024400135.1. Lineage (GTDB taxonomy): Bacteria > Bacteroidota > Bacteroidia > Bacteroidales > Paludibacteraceae > Colicola. The sequence continues at coordinate 2,470 of JAKSNE010000009.1, read as the reverse complement.
TGTTCGCCATCGTACCTATCACATCATCCGCCTCATAGCCGGGCACCTCTAAAATAGGGATGTTCATGGCTTGTAAGATATCGTGAATAATCGGCACGGCGATACGTATATCCTCCGGCGTCTGCTCGCGTTGTGCCTTATATTCGGGATACGCCTCATGGCGGAAGGTAGGTCCGTGCGGATCAAAGCCCACAGCAATGTGCGTAGGTTTAAGGCGTTTGAGCAAGTCCTCTAATGTAGTCACAAAACCATAGATGGCGGACGTATTCATGCCCTTCGAGTTCATTCGCGGAACCCGAATAAAAGCATAATACGCGCGATAAATCATCGCGTAAGCGTCGATGAGCAGAAGGCGTTTTAGCATACTTCGATGGTAACGTCAGCCGTTATATCCTCATAGAAATGAGCCTGTGCGGTATAGATATAGGGTTGGATCCAGAAGAAAGCGATACCGCACGTGATGACACCTAACAAGAACCATCCGATAAACGACAGATAGAGCACAAACAAATCCCATTTATGTCCGCGCATCAACTCGCGACTGGCTTTCATAGCATCCGTGGTTGAGAGTTCCGGATTATCGTGCAAAATGAAAGGAACCATGGCGTATGCCAAACCTAAGATGATAGCACCAATACCTAATGTCACGATACCTACCAAACTTGTCAAGCAGGCAACTAAGATGGCTGCCGGAAGGTAACGAGAATAATTGGTCTTGAAGTTATTCCACATCATCGTAAAGAGCGAACCTTCTTCACCACGGGTCATTTGCAGTAAGCCAATATAAAATCCCCACTCCAGCGGTAAGACGAGCAAGAGAGCAACCGCAACACCCAGTCCACTCATTGAATAGGACCACTCTGCGGGTAATCCCACAATAGGAGCAATCGAAGAAGGGACATTAAAAGCAACGGCAATAACACATAAAATAAACATTGTCAAGGCGGCATCGCCCCACTTGTTAGTTAATGAATTCCACGCTGATTCGCGATACTGAGAACAAGTTTTCATAATGATAAAAATTTAGATTGTTAATATATGAAGTTTATTTAAAGCCAAATCTTCTTTGCGGGTCATTTCGGCTTTTGTTTCTGGCGTTTTATCCCCTTGCCCTGTGAGGTGCAACAAACCGTGTACCAATATCCGGCATAGTTCTTTTTGTATCGTTGCCCCCACTTCCTGCGCATTGCTCTTCACCGTATCGAGCGAGATAAAGATATCCCCATTAAGGCAAGAAGGGGTTGTATAATCAAAAGTGATCACATCGGTATAGTAATCGTGCCCAAGGAACTGTCTATTCACCTCTAAGATACGCTCATCGTCGCAAAGGATATAGGTTAAGTTCCCTACCCTAAAACCATAGTCCGCAGCCACAGACTGCAACCACGTTGTCAATTCCATGCGGTGCTCGGTCAGCCACGATGGGATGTCAATATTTTCACTTGTAAATCGTATCATCCAAAGAATATATTTGCTACAACAAAAGCCGCTATCACGCCCGCTAAATCCGCCAGCAAGCAACAAGCCACGGTATGTCTGGTATCTTTTATCCCAACGCTACCAAAATACACGGCGAGCACATAAAACGTGGTATCCGTACACCCTTGCAACGTGCAACACAACCGTCCAACTAACGAGTCCGCACCATGGGTTGTCATCGCCTCAATCATCAGTCCGCGAGCACCGCTACCGCTCAGCGGTTTCATCAATGCCGTAGGTACAGCACCTGCTAAATCGGGATTGATGCCCATCCACGCAAAGAGATGAGCAATACCTTGTTCAAGCAGTCCCATCGCCCCACTGGCGCGGAACATACCCACCGCCACAAGGATAGCGATCAGGTACGGAATAATCCCTATTGCCGTCTTAAACCCATCCTTCGCCCCATCAATAAACGCGTCATAGACATTGACTTTGCGCACCATAGCTTGAATGACGAACCACGCGATAACACCGAGTAAGATAACCGCAGCCAAAAGAGAAGACACCTGCGTTAACTGTTGTTCGGGCAACCGCCTTGCCAACAATAAGAGTGCCACGACCAAGGCTGTCAAACCTCCTACCACGCCAATAATCATCTTATCCCATAGGCGAATACGCTGAACTATACATGTGGCAATCAGCCCCGTCAATGTAGAGAAATAGGTCGCTAACAAAATGGGCAAGAACACATCTGCCGGATTGGCAGCGCCTAACTGCGCCCTATACGCCATGATGGTGGTCGGGATAAGCGTAAGTCCACTTGCGCCAAGGACCACGAACATAATCATCGCGTTGGAGGCTTTGGACTTATCCTCGTTCATCTCTTGCAACTCCCCCATTGCTTTTAGCCCCATCGGTGTAGCGGCATTATCCAATCCTAAGAAATTAGCCGCAATATTCATGAACATCGTTCCGAAAACAGGATGATTCTTCGGGATGGACGGGAAGATACGCGTAAAGAACGGAGCCACGCCTCTTGAAAGCGACT
>JAKSNE010000089.1 GCA_024400135.1 Paludibacteraceae bacterium | reverse complement strand
CCGGTTCGTATGCCGATACGTTGCGCAATAAATGGGGTTGCGATAGTATCATCTATACCTTAGACATTGGCTTCCATCATTGCTGCCGAGACCTCAAGGGTCAGATGAACGTAGGCGACGTGTGTGCCGATGACGACTACCTAAGTCTCAGCCTCGACATCCGTTCGGGTATGATGAACGAGTATCGTTTGCACTTCACCAATCCGGCACTGAACAAGATGCCTATTCGCGACACTGTCGTTCACCTCAGCGAGGAAGATTGGGCAACGGGAACCATCCATATCGATATACCAATCCCGCACGATCCCGAAGACAGTACTCGCTATCCGCGTCCCGATAATTATTTCGTGGACGTACTGGTGAGTGACAGTTGCGGTAATACCTTGCGTTGGGAACAAGTGCCCTTCACTATCTTCTATCCGTCATGGCTCATACTCCAACGCTGGAACGACGTGCTCGCCCTCTACAACGAGAAATACAACGGCGGTTATACGTTTAGTCAGATACGCTGGTTCCATGAGGATACACTTCTTACCGCCCGCGGCGAACACGACGGGTATATCTATGTTCGTCCGACGTTGGAATATGGCACGCCTTACTATGCCGAGTTAACCCGAACCGACGATGGTAAGACCTTCTCGACGTGCGCTTATTTCCCTCGTCCGCAACGCGACACCATCATCTTCAAAGAGGAAGTGGAGATTAGCCACAACCTCATCGGTCCCGGAGCGAATAGGATAGGGGTGAAGACCAACACCAACGGTACATACGACATCTACGATATTGGCGGCCACTGCGTTCAGCATGGCTATTTCGGTGCCGAACATGATGCCCTATATATTGACTTTAACACCCGCTTACCGGAAGGAGTCTATATCCTCCTATTCCGAGGCAAAGAACTACTACAACCCGAGAAACTGATTCACGATAAAGAATGAAACGCTTAGGCTTCGTCATATTAACTTGTCTATTGACTGCTTCCCTGCATGCGGAGTTTAGCCAGTCGCTGACCGTCCAAGACTGGGCGAAGGCGTTGCGACTGGACTATGACAAGCCCGTCCATTATGTGGGAGGTAGTGCGTATGGCGGCTATAGCCAGTTCCTTCTCAATAAGGCGGGGCTCAAGACTCCGGGCGGAGCAAATGCCGGTCTTGCGTTCCAATACAAACTCGAATATAAAGCTTTCCGTATGGTGGCAGGGTTGGACGCTTCGTATGCCGGTAGTTCCATCAAAGATCCGCGCGACCTAACTATGGACATACCCGTTGCCTTCCCCGACGAGAGTATGACGTATCGGTTTATGCTGTCGGGCTTTGACGAGAAACAGCACGCCATCGAACTGGGACTGCGTCTGATGGTCGGATTCGATTATAAAGGTATGTATATGTTAGCCGGACTGCGTGCCGGATTACCCGTTTGGGATCGATATGGTATTACCACAAGTGCCAATCGTATTATGCTCGACGAAAAGACGATTGACTATTACTCCGACATGTTTAATCACTGGTTATACGAAGATGCTCAGACTTACAAGGATAAGTTACACCTTAAGTTCAATCCGCAAATCAGTGCCGAACTGGGTGTGAACATGGATAAATGGTTCGCCTATCACCCTCGTCGCCAACGCCCCGCAACGCGCCAACCTGAAGATCGAGAGTTGGTACACTACGAACTCGCTGCATACGCGAATGTGGGCTGTATCACCGATTATAGAAGTTGCCAAAACGAGCCATTGCTCACCTTTAATCCCGTAGGAGGCAAGATAGAGCATGTCCGTAGTCATTTCCACGACGAGGCGTTTGGTCAGTTCCGCTGTATGCCTTGGAACGTAGGTATCAAACTCAACATCTATTACGAGGTTTACGACCGTCCTAAACGTCCGCGTCCGGGAGTAGAGCGTCTATCGACATCGCCGAACAAACCGGCTGTTCGTTCTACCCAAATAGCCAACGTGGAAGCTAAACCGTTACAACGTATTCAACTCACCTTCGCCAACAAGACCTTCTACACGGGCGATACGATTGTGCTTGAGAATATCTACTTTGACTCGGATAAGTACGATGTGCGTCCGGAGAGCTTCCCGATGCTCGATGCCTTAGCTAAGTTCATGCAGGAGCATAAAGACCTGACGATTACGCTTATCGGTCATACGGATAATACGAACACAGCGGAGTATAACCTTAAACTCAGTTATAATCGCGTACGCGCCGTTAAGCAGTGCCTGATGGAACGTGGTATAGCGGGTAGTCGTGTCATGACCCGAGGCAAGGGGTTGACCGAACCTGTGGCGGATAACAGCACACCGGAAGGTCGTCAAAAGAACCGCCGTGTAGAAATGGTTTTCAATACCGCCAAACCGTAGAAAAATAGAGAGAAACAAGGAAAAATTAAGAAAAGCACGATTTTTCATAACAAAATACAAATTTATTTGTATATATGATTTTTTTTTCGTACCTTTGCACGACTTTTTAGCGTTTGCTGAAAATCGTGCATTTTTTGTATATAAAAAATATAAATATTATGGCAAATTTAGAAGAACTCACCAACAAACTCTACAATGAAGGAGTAGAGAAGGGTAAAGCACAAGCACAAGAATTGATTGCTCAGGCAGAGCAAAAAGCCGCTGACATTGTGGCTCAAGCAGAGAAAAAAGCCGCTGACATTGAGGCTAAAGCAGCCGCTAAAGCAGCCGAGTTAGACAAGAACACACGTTCGGAACTCAAACTCTATGCAGAGCAAAGCGTCAATGCCCTCCGCACCGAAGTAACGAACCTGATTTGCGGTAAGATCGTAGCCGATAACGTAAAAGCTGCTACTGCCGACAAAGCATTCATGCAATCCGTCATCCTTAAGATGGTTGAGAGCATGGCGAAAGAGGGTAGTGTTACCATCTCTACCAAAGACGCAGAAGAACTCAAAAAGTACTTCGCTGCAAATGCTAAGGCCCTCCTCGACAAAGGCGTGAAGATCGAAGAAGTGAAGGACATTAAGACCGACTTCGCTATCGCTCCCGAGAAAGGTGGCTATAAGTTAACGTTTGGAGACCGCGAATTCGTAGAATACTTTAAGAACTTCCTGAGAGATCAACTCATTGAGTTGCTCTTTTAGTGAAAGTGAAAGTGAAAGTCATGAGATACGAATTTTTAATATCGGGATTGCCAGAACTCAAACAAGGCTCGCTTCTTTCGACGGAAGCTTTGTCCGAACTGCTTGAAGAACAGTTGAGCGCGAAAGACAAAGAGCTGTGGAGAAACCTCGTCGAAAATGATGAGAATGATGAGAATGATGAGAATGATGGATTGATAAAAGGCAATAAAATAGTCGAGATGGCGGAGACGTGCAAGAACCCATTCTTAAAAGAGTGGTTTGCCTTCAATCGCGACCTCAATAACGTCCTCACAGCCGCTATCTGCCGCAAGCACAACCTCGATTTGCGCAAGCAGATAAAAGTGGAAAGTGAGAGTGAAAGTGAGAGACTCGGTGTATATTCGGTAGCCCAACAGATCCTCGCCAATCCCAATGCCAAGGATTTCGGATTGACGGGCACGATGCCTATCGTAGATGAGATATTGGCTATTGCGAACATAGAGAACCTACTTGAGCGCGAACGCGCTATCGACGCTATCCGCCAAGCATGGCTCGAAGAGAAGACACTGTTCCTCGATTTCGACATCGAGAAAGTGCTCTCTTACTGGTTGCAAAATGAGATCCTCCATCGCTGGGACGCATTGACTATGGAAACAGGGCAACGCGTCTTCCGCGAATTAGTGGCAGAAATGAAGCGTGGACTTCATTTCTAAGTGGAGAGTGTACGCCCTTTGGGCTAGTGTAGAGTTGAGAGTAGTTGAGAGTTAAAAAGTTATAAGTTCAAAGGTTATTGGCTCTAATGAGCCATCGTTTTGAAAAAACGAACAACTCTAAACTAATTAAACTCTAAACTTTAAGAACAACTCTAAACGCTAAACACTAAACTCTAAACTAATAAAAACAACAAGATATGACAAAAGGTAAAGTAAAAGGAATCATCGCCAACCTCGTAATGGTTGAAGTCGATGGTCCCGTATCCCAAAACGAAATCTGCTACATCAGCGTAGGTGATATCCAACTGATGGCAGAAGTGATTAAGTTCACGGCTAAGACAGCGTACGCTCAGGTGTTCGAATCGACCCGTGGACTGAAAGTCGGTAATGACGTAGAGTTTACCGGACACATGCTTGAGGTCATCCTCGGTCCCGGTCTGCTGAGCCGTAACTATGACGGTCTACAGAACGACCTCGACAAACTGACGGGTGTGTTCCTCAAACGCGGTGAGTACTCCTATCCGCTGGACAAAGAGAAACTATGGGACTTCCAACCCATCGCTAAAGTAGGCGATAAGGTGGAAGCCGCTGCATGGTTAGGTGAGGTGGATGAGAACCACCAACCGCACAAGATCATGGTTCCCTTTGTGTTCGAAGGCACATACACCGTCAAATCAATCGTTCCTGCCGGTCAATACAAGATTGAAGACCAGATTGCTATCCTCACCGATGAGGAAGGTCAAGACCACGAGGTAACGATGATTCAACGCTGGCCGGTGAAGAAAGCTATCACCGCTTATCGTGAGA
>JAKSNE010000088.1 GCA_024400135.1 Paludibacteraceae bacterium | reverse complement strand
GCTTTGCCGGCGAACTCGGTCATACGTGTATCGACCCTTCGCCCGAAGGACGCCAATGTAACTGTGGTAAGAAAGGTTGCTTGGAGACCTACTGCTCCGCTACCGGTGTAGCGCGTACGGCTAAACAGATCCTCTCGACCACAACGAAAGAGTCGCTTCTGCGTAAGCTCAATGTGGAGGCTATCACCTCGAAGGATGTCTATGACGCAGCTGAGCAAGGCGATGAGGTAGCTAAACAGATCTTCGACTATACGGGTGAGATCCTCGGTCGTGCGATGGCAGACTTTGTGGCATTCTCTGCTCCGGAGGCTATTGTGCTGTTTGGTGGCTTGACTAAGTCGGGTCATTGGATTATGGACCCGGTCGTTAAGGCATTGAACGATAATGTGCTGGGTTTGTGGAAGAACAAGGTTAAGGTTATGTTCTCCGACCTGAAGGAGTCGGACGCTGCCGTCCTCGGTGCTTCCGCCCTCGCTTGGGAGTAAGAGCTAAACCAGCTAAACTAACTCAACCAATTAAAGAGCCGCTTCGGAGGCTCTTTTTTGTGTGTCACACTCCCTTAATGCCATTGGTGGGGTGGTGGTTCACGGTTACAGTAATCGTCTCTGCGCTAACGAGGAGCAGTTGGGTTGAAACGATTCCGATACTGACAAGAGGTTTTAGATACTTTTTCATAACCGTTTTTTCATAACCGTTTTTTCATAACCGTTTTCCGTCCATTCCTATTACTTGTCCATTAATGCTAATATACAACCTGCCATCGGCACCATATAGTTTATGCGGGACGCTATTGTCGATAGACTCTACACTCTCAACTCTAAACTCTAATCCCGTCACCGCTCCCATCTTTACCGCTATTCGCTTTACTCCCTCTCTCGCCGGGGTAGGGGTTGTCGGCACTTCCTCGAACACCATATATGCCCTGTTCGCACCTAACTCGCACCCGCTTCCGCATCGCACAAACTGATTATTCGCCATCACATATTTCCCCTCCAATGCCTCATCTCTCAACACCTCCAATGTCCCATGTAGTCCGTTCCAACTGCCGGCTTGCGTCACTATTCCCGTCCCTTGGTCATAGTTCACGAGGAACCTCTGTTCGGTAGCTTCGAAAATATATGGTCTGCCTGCTATGAGTGTTGGGCTTTCTTCTAATACGATCTCGTCCTGTGTCCGATAGGCTATCTCCCACAATCGAACTCCTTGAAAACCGTTCACTTCTTGTGTCAAACATGTCGTTCCAAAGTCTTGTGGTACTAACCCTTCTCGTATCTCCGTCCATCCCATTGGAGGTTGATAGAGGTTGTATGTAAGTTTCTTCCCTCGATAGGAGAACACGAACTCCGCCTGTCTGGGTGTGTTGGTAGTGTTCGGGTCAGCAGTAAAGGCGAATGTCACGTGGTCGTTGGTGGTGTTGATGTTGTAAATCTTGCACCAAGTTATGTCGCTGGAGTTATGGCTAAACCCATTGATGTTTTTGCGGTACCGTTTATTCGCATAAAATGTCCGTTGTGGAGCGTTGTTGATTGTTGCTCCTTCAGCAGGGATAATCACCTCTTTTTCCTCTCCCGTTTCGGGAAAGAGAGCAGGGAACATTGCTTTCACTGATATCGCAGGAGTAAATTTGCTATGATAAGTCTCTTTGTCGTTTTCCAAATGAAATCCCCAATAGTTTTCGTTTTCTCTTTCTCGCGCTGCAAGAAAAAAGAAGTTACATTTGCTATTTTTCATACCGGTTAATTCCACCATAAAAGGACCTTCAATGCTTATCGGCTCGGGTAGGGCAGTTTGTAGGGAACCGGTAAAGGGATGGTCGGCATGCGCAGTAAAATCCTTTTTTGTTAATGTCACTTCCGCTATTTTCTTCGACCTGTCGGCTATATTCCGAGTCTTTCCGCTAATGGCTTTGGCAGGGTAGATGGTCACTTTTATATGCGAATTTTGCTGTGGGAATAAGTTCTCTTGCGTCTCGCCTTCTATGCCTGATGTAATGGGAATACGAATACCTTCAATATACATCACATCTATGTTATTGAAATATACCCCTATCGTATCAAAATTCTTTGTAAAATAAGAAGGAGTCTTGACGAGATCAAATACCTGAATATTTTCCGGTAGTTCTTGTGCGTGGTCGCAAACTAATCTCGCAGGAGTCATATAGTGAGATACGCTATCGCCAACATAAGCTTTGTTGGACGTTCCTGGCACTCCCTTTTCGAGTCCTCCATATTGATAAGAAATCTTCTTATTAGATTCTCTTAATAGAGGAATACTATACGAACTATTCATTGGCATTATTCGTGTGTAAGATTTTACATTACAAACGTTTTCAGAACCAACGTACCATTGACTATAAGCTTGTACATCCGTTGATGTCCACGAATGACCTTCTGCAGAATAAGGGATATATACACTACTTTCGTAATCTACAATTCCTTGTTCTGTAATTGTACCAACAAATGCTCCTTGAGGTAACGTGTAAAAAGCCGATTCTTCTTGAGCACAATATAGCCTAATAGGCATAATCAGGGCTATCAATAATGTTATCGCGTAAATGTATCGCATATATATTTTATTTAATATCTCCTTTACTTTCTTAGAGTAGGGAGTGGATGAGGGAGACGACGTGGGCGGGTGTGAAGCCGAGTTTCTCATCTAAGACCTTATACGGTGCGGAGAAGCCGAAGCTCTCTAAACCCCAGACAAGACCGTTCTCACCCACCAAGCCCTCTAAGGTACAAGGCAGACCTGCCGTGAGACCAAAACGTTTGACACCCTTCGGCAAGACGAGTTCCTGATACTCCTTAGACTGACTACGGAAGAGTCCCTCACTGGGGACACTAACGACCTGCACACGGAGACCCTCCTGATGTAAGAGGTCGGCAGCAGAGAGTAGGGTAGAGACCTCACTACCACTGGCGAGCATCACGATCTGCGGGTCCTCGTCCTTCATGACGATATACGCGCCCTTACGGAAACCGTCGGCATCGACAGCACCTAAAGAGGGGATATCCTGACGACTGAGGATAAGTCCCGTCGGGCTATTGGTGTTCTCCAAGGCGGCACGCCAAGCGAGGGTAGTCTCCTCAGCATCCGCAGGGCGGAGGACTAACATAGAGTTGCGTCCGCTATGGTTCTTGAGTTTCTCCATGAGACGGATCTGCGCCTCTTGCTCTACGGGTTCATGGGTAGGACCGTCCTCTCCGACACGGAAAGCGTCGTGGCTCCAGATGAAGATAACGGGTAGTTCCATCAATGCCGCGAGACGGACAGCGGGTTTCATATAATCAGAGAAGACAAAGAACGTACCGCAAGCGGCTATGATACCTCCGTGCAGGGTCATACCCATACAGAGGCAAGCCATAGTGAGTTCGCTGACACCGGCTTGCAGGAACTGACCGGAGAAGTCGTCCTTAGTGAGCGCCTTAGTATATCGGAGGAAACCGTCGGTCTTATCGGAGTTACTGAGGTCGGCACTGGCGACGATCATATTACTTACGTTCTGGGCGAGGTAACTGAGGACAGTAGCACTGGCGGCACGCGTAGCGACACCGGCTCTTTGCTCAATCTCAGACCAGTCGATACACGGCGTCTCGCCGGAGAAGAAAGACTCATACTCCTTAGCTTGCAACGGATGGGCGAGTTGCCAAGTATGATACTCGTAATAACGTCGGTTAGCGAGTTCGACGAGTTCGGCGGCACGCTGGTCATAGAGTGCCTTCACCTCGGGGAAGATAACAAACGGGTCATCGGGGTTACCGCCGAGGTTAGCTATCGTCTTAGCATAGTCGGCTCCGGACTTAGACAGTGGGTTACCATGGGTAGAGCATTTGCCCTCAAAGCTGGTACCCTCCGCGGTGACGCAGCCATAGCCCATGCGCGTCTTACCGATGATAAGCGACGGACGGTGCGGCTCCGCCTTGGCATTAGCCAAAGCCTGACGGATAGCGACAGGGTTATTGCCATCAATAGTCTGGACATACCAGTTCCACGCCTGATACTTAAGCGCCACATCCTCCGAATCGACCGCGTCGCACATAGTGGATAGTTGGACATCGTTGCTGTCATAGAACATAACGAGGTTACTGAGTCCGAGGTGTCCGGCTATACGTCCTGCGCCCTGGGAGATCTCCTCCTGAATACCACCGTCGGAGATAAAAGCATAGATAGTAGGGTTATGGACAGCACCGAAGCGGTGGTTGAACCACTTAGCGGCGATAGCTGCGCCGACGGCAAAGACGTGACCCTGTCCGAGCGGACCGGAGGTGTTCTCTATACCGCGCTCGATACAACGCTCCGGGTGACCGGGTGTGACGCTGCCCCACTGGCGGAGGGATTGCAGGTCATCGAGGGAGTACTTACCCGCGAGGCACAGAGTGGAATAGAGCATAGGAGCCATGTGACCGGGATCCAAGAAGAAACGGTCACGCGCCTCCCATTCGGGGTTCTGCGGGTCGTACTCGAGGAACTCCGAGAAGAGGATATTGATGAAGTCCGCGCCACCCATGGCTCCGCCCGGGTGACCGGATTTGGCTTTCTCGACCGATGCGGCAGCGAGGATACGGATGTTGTTCGCTGCGCGAAGTAATAGTTCGTTGGAAGATTTCAT
>JAKSNE010000087.1 GCA_024400135.1 Paludibacteraceae bacterium | reverse complement strand
GATTTGAATATCGATTGGCGCGTTCCCGAGTGCGACCGCATCCTCAGTGATAAAGATAAAAAACATCCGCTGTTCAAAGATTTACCAATAATATTTTAAATAATAAGGCCTTGGTCCCATAGTTTCTTCGCAACTATCGACCTCGCAGGCCAAATCGCACAAAATAAATTTTGGCGCTTCGGCGCTGCTCGGTCCCATAGTTCAATGGATAGAATACGGGTTTCCTAAACCTTAGATCCGAGTTCGATTCTCGGTGGGACTACTTGAAGGGGGTACTTTTCGGGGACCCTAATAAAAAATTAAAGCATATTATTATGAATATTCTCATCACAGGAGCCAATGGCCAACTCGGCAACGAAATGCGCATCCTCAGTGCGCAGCACCCCAACCATACGTATTTCTTTTCCGATATCACAAACCCTACTCCTCTACCCCTCTCCTCCTCTATTCCCCATATGTTGGACATCACCGACCTCGCCGCCCTTCAGGCTTTTGTCCAGACCAATAAGATTGACCTCATCGTCAACTGTGCAGCTTATACGAACGTGGACAAGGCGGAGCAGGATGAACCTACGGCGCGTCTTATCAACGCCCAAGCGGTAGAGAACCTCGGCTCGCTCGGGTGTAAGGTGATACATATATCGACGGACTATGTCTTTGCCGGAGACGGCTGTGTGCCGGGCAAAGAGGATGACCCCGTGGATCCTAAGACCGCATACGGTCGCACCAAATACGAGGGCGAACAGCGTCTGCTCGCTGTCAATCCCGAGGCGGTTATTTTGCGTACGGCGTGGCTGTATTCGCCGTTTGGCAATAACTTCGTCAAGACGATGCTTCGCCTCGGCAAGGAGCGTGACGAACTGAAGGTGGTTTATGACCAAGTCGGTTCGCCCACATACGCTCTTGACCTCGCTGCGGCAATCTTTGCGGTCATTGAGGCAAAAGAGTGGCATAAAGGTATCTACCATTTCACAAACGAGGGCGTCTGCTCGTGGTACGACTTCACGGTGGAGATCCTCCGCCAAGCCGGTGTAGAGTGTAAGGTGACGCCTATTCTCTCGTCTGAATATCAGTATCGTACCCCTCGTCCACATTATAGTGTTTTGGATAAGGCGAAGATTAAAGAGACCTTCGGCATCGCCATCCCCTATTGGACCGACAGCCTCCGCCATTGCTTGCAATTTTATCTAAGTTCCTCACGATAGATTTTCTTCTCGTCGCGTTAAAAAAATGTAAAAATATTTGCACAATTCAAAAAAAAGTTGTACCTTGGGCAAGCTGCCTGCTAAGCCACCCCAATGCACTAGTAAGCCCCCTTTCGCTAGATACCGTTTCCCCCGTTTCATCGGGGGACACCATGCCCCCCAAGTACGTTCGCGCGTTTATTAAAATGTGCAAGTGTTTGGGCACAACGGCTACAGCCTCCTAATACTCCTTTTGTTCTATATTTTCGTGAGTGAACTCCTAAAATATATCTCAAAAGTACTATTAATTGATTAAAAAATCAATTTTGTGCCCAAAATATTTGCTCATACGGAAAAAAAGTATTATCTTTGCAGCCGAATTCGTGACAAGTGTGTTACGAGAACATAAAAATTGAGTAAAAGCAATTTGCCCTCCCCAGAAATGGGGGGGGTAAATTATTGATACATAGCAAGTTACAAAAACAACCATAATTATTAACTAAAAAATTAAAGCTTATGAAAAAAGTATTTACTATTTTTGCAGCCCTGACGCTGAGCGCAGGACTGTGGGCAATCGACAATGTACCATACATTGATGCCAATGGTCAACCCCAAACCGCCAATGACGTTATGGAAATTACTAGCGCTACTTACCAAGATACTTGGAACGAAGGCTGGTATGTAGTAACCGGCAGTGATGTAACCCTTTCTCAGGGTGCTGTTTGCTGGGGTGCAGTTAACCTTATTCTTGCTGACGGTGCTAAACTCACCGCAACGGGATATTCTGACGATTGGGGTCGCTCGTTTCCCGGCATCCAAGTACCCGACGAAGGAAGTTCACTTACTATCTATGGTCAAGCCAACCAATCCGGTCAACTGATTGCAAACGGTGAAGATGATGCTGCCGGTATCGGTGGCGAAAGTGGCCGTCCCGGCTACAATATCACTATCAACGGCGGTACGGTTATAGCAACCGGTGGAATGGATGGTGCCGGTATCGGTGGCGGACGGAGAGGTGCAGGCATTAATATCACCATCAATGGCGGTAAGGTTACTGCAAACGGTGGACTTTCTGGTGCCGGTATCGGTGGCGGATGTGATAGTTGGGGCGAAAAGATCACTATCAATGGCGGTATCGTTACGGCAATCGGTGGAGAAGGTGGTGCTGATGGTATCGGTAGCGGAGCAGCTTCCACTGCTTATGACATCTTCGTGGCTACTTCGCTCGTAGTAAAAGCCGACAACAACAATCCTCCTACAACCGTGATTGCTGCTACTCGTACTGCTACAACGGATATTGCTGACTACTTGAGATTCAAACGCTATGCAACGGTAGAACCAAAACCTGTCCCCCACAATGGTGACCAATTCGTGGACACAACCTCCGTCTTGAAGTTCGAGGTTACTGCCGTTGGTGACACCAACACCGTGAAGGTGATGAAGAACGACTATTCCGGCACCTCCTACACCGTTCCTGATACGGTTAAGTATTTAGATGTTGACTTTGCTGTTACCGAGATTGGATATAAGGCTTTCTATGCTTGCGAATCTTTGCAGTCCATCACCATTCCTGCCGGTGTTACAGAGATTGGAGAGTCTGCTTTCGAAGATTGCTGGTCTTTGCAATCCGTTACCCTTCCTGCAAGTGTAACAACGATTGGAGAATATGCTTTCCAGAGTTGCGAATCTTTGCAATCCGTTACCTTGTCTGAAGGTTTACTAACGATTGAAGAGGGTGCCTTCACTACTTCCGGTCTTACTTCCATCACTATTCCTGCTGGTGTAATCTCGCTTGGAATGGGTGCTTTCGCAGAATGTGCCGGTTTGACTTCTGTTACATTCTTAGGCAATGCTTGCCAAGATGCGATTGGTGAATTGGCCTTTTATGAGGTTGGTAAAGATGCTCCCGCCCTCTTGACTCTGCCTGATAACTGGACGGGTAGCAAGCCGGACGAAGATGGCAACTGGTATGGCGGTAAATTCGCAGTCCCAGGGCCCAAAGTTGGTGACCGATTCGAGGACGCAACCTCCGGTTTGTGGTTTGAGGCTACTGCCGTTGGTGACACCAACACCGTGAAGGTGATTAAGAACAATTATACCGCCACCTCTTACATCGTTCCGGATACGGTTAAGTATTTAGATGTTGACTTTGCTGTTACGGAGATTGGAGAATCTGCTTTCGAAAGGTGCTCATCTTTGGAATCCGTTACCTTGCCTGAAGGTTTACTAACGATTGGAGAGAATGCTTTCGAAGAATGCTCCGCTTTGCAAACCATCACCATTCCTGCCAGTGTTACAGAGATTGGAGCTGATGCTTTCAATTCCTCCGCTTTGCAATCCATCACCATTCCTGCCGGTGTTACAGAGATTGGAGGGACTGCTTTCTGTGGTTGCGAATCTTTGCAGTCCGTTACCTTGTCTGAAGGTTTACTAACGATTGGAGAGGCTGCTTTCCAGAGTTGCGTATCTTTGCAATCCATCACCATCCCTGCCGGTGTAACCACGATTGGAATGGCTGCTTTCGCTGGCTCCGGTTTGCAAACCATCACTATTCCTGCTGGTGTAATCTCGCTTGGAATGGGTGCTTTCGCAGAATGTGCCGGTTTGACTTCTGTTACATTCTTAGGCAATGCTTGCCAAGATGCGATTGGTGAATTGGCCTTTTATGAGGTTGGTAAAGATGCTCCCGCTCTCTTGACTTTGCCTGATAACTGGACCGGTAGCAAGCCGGACGAAGATGGCAACTGGTATGGTGGTAAGTTTGAATTAAGTGAGGATCCTTCCGCTCTGCCGACGGTGAAGAACGCCGTTAAGGCTACGAAGGTGCTGACCAATGGTCAAGTGATCTTCCGCAAGGAGAACAAGAACTTCTCCATCCTCGGACAAGAGGTAAGATAAATATTCCTATATCATTAACTTTTAAAGTTAATCATATAAACACTTCCATCGCAGCCTCCGGGTTGCGATGGTTGTTTTTGTTATAGTACCGTAATAGTATTGCAAAAGGTTTACAAAAGCCCTTGTGATTGTCGTTTGACTGCCATTTGACTCTCGTCGCATTTGCGCCCGACTGCCGTTCCATTGCCGTTCCATTGCCGTTCGACTGCCGTTCGACTGCCGTTCGACTGCCGTTGCTGAAGGCTAAAAGATAGGTATGATTAAAACTGAAAAAGGTTGACTCGATTACGGAAGGGCAATCTTAATAATCGTATATTTTTGACTCTATTCCTAAAAAGGTTGACTGGACTCCGAAAAAGGTTGATAAAAGACCTTAATTTGTTGACCATCTTTCTAAGAACGTGCAAAGATACGACTTTTACTTATTCGCCCACAGGCGAGAAATCTATAAAAATCTATATAAAAATCTTACTAAATCATCTGTGAGAGATAAAAATCCACTTTCACCACCGAAAATGCGCAAGGGGTATAACCCAAGAATATCCCTAAAGATAGGCTGAAAGGTGAAGAAATAGGCTTTGATTCCTAAAAAGTTATAACTTTTGTGGATTTTATTCCTAAAAAGTTAAAAATATTTGGTAGTTTCGATTATTTTTTGTACCTTTGCAGCGCAAACTGCAAAATAAAATACAATATGCCTGAAATTAGTC
>JAKSNE010000086.1 GCA_024400135.1 Paludibacteraceae bacterium | reverse complement strand
TTGGGTTTGAGTTCGGGCTGTTCCCCTTTGCGTGCTAACTTATAGGCACGTTTGCCATCCACTTTGACCGCCGAAAAAACCGGTGGCACTTGCCATTGTTCCCCTTGGAAGGTCGGGATGACTTGGTCTATCAACTCGCGCGATATATGTGCCGTAGGGTAGGTGGCGTCAATCTCTTTCTCTAAGTCGAAACTCGGAGTGGTAGCACCTAACTGGAGGGTGGCGACATACTCCTTGTCGTGGTTTTGGAGTTCGTCGATTTTCTTGGTCATCTTGCCCGTACAAACTACGACCACTCCTGTGGCGAGGGGATCCAGCGTTCCCGTGTGCCCGACTTTTATCTTTTTAAACCCCAACCGATGGCAGAGCAGCCAACGCGTCTTACCGACCACGTCAAAACTGGTCCAACGATAGGGTTTGTCAAACCCAATGATTTCCCCTTCTAAATAGTTCATAGGCTACATCCGATAGCTACCGCACCGATGATGAGGCAGTAGATGGCAAAGTATATGAGTTGTTGTCTTCGTACAATCTCTATCATAAACCGGCAGGCAAACGCTCCCGATACAAATGCCGCGATGAAGCCCACCACCAGTGGCAATAAACCAAGCGTGGTCGTTTCTTCGCCCTTCAGCACGTCCAGCAAACTAAGGAAAGCCTCTCCTAAAATCGGGATGAGTACCATCAGGAAGGAGAACTTAGCCACTTCCTCTTTCTTCACTCCACAGAGCAGTCCGGTTGCGATTGTGGTACCGCTACGGCTGAGTCCGGGCAGTACGGCTATCGCTTGCGCGCAACCGATGATGATAGCGTCCTTATAGGTAACTTCGTGTCCTTGGGTGTTACGACGTTTAGACAACCATTCGCTGAGGGCGAGTAAGGCTGCGGTGATGAGTAAGCATATACCCACAAGAAGCAGCCCGTTGCCGAAGAACGCTTCCACCTCGTCCTTAAAGAACATCCCAATCACGAAGACGGGAATCATCGAGAGGAGAATCTTGATTACATATTGTTTCTCGCTATTCCAAGTACGCGTGAAGAACGTGCCGCGGAACAAGTCCACAATTTGATTCCAAAAGACCACGATGGTAGCTAATACCGTGGCTGTATGTACTACGATAGCAAAGGTGAGGTTCTCCTCACCCGCTGTTCCGAGCAGTGCCTGCCCAATCTCAAGGTGTCCCGACGAGGACACAGGCAGAAACTCCGTTAGACCTTGCACCAGACCTAAGATAAGTGCTTCCCACCAAGTCATGACTGTTTGTTTTTAGGACGATAAAGAATACCTACCAACATCATCACGAAGCCAAACAAGGCAATCATCGGTCCTACCGTGATACGGCGCACCGAGAAGATGTCGGGATTATATTCGGTTGCACCACTTGGCTCGCCAATCATTAGGGCAAACCCTAAGACGATAATCCCAAAAGCAATCGCCATGAGGATGAGGTTTATTTTTTGAATAGTTTTCATATACGATACATATTATCCGCATTCATGCGGAGGTAATGATTAGTAGCAAGGAAGGAAGCTCCCAAAGTAATGATGATTCCACTGCCGATGACGAGCGTCACAATCGAGAGGATATTCGTCATGGTCAACGGGAAGACGATAATTCCTAACCGATGACGGATATAGTAGATGGCAACAGCCAAAATTCCCAACGCTGCGATGGCGGCTAAGATTCCATTCATCACGTTCTTGCGTACGAACGGTCTGCGGATGACCCACGCGGTTGCACCGACCAAGGACATGGTGTAGATGATGAAACGCTTGGAATAGATCTGCAACCGAATGGTGTTGGTGATGAGCGCCAAGGCAATGAACAAAAGCACGATCGCCACAGCGATGATACCGAGGTAGGCTTCGCTCAGGTCGGTGTTGATCTCGTTCACAATGTCTTTTTGGTACATCACATCCTCCACGCATTCGTGCCGGCGCATCTCGTTTTCGATGACTGCCATACTATCTACAGAGGCGTAGGCGGCAAGAGGGTAGAGTTCGAAACTGGCACGCAGAGGGTTGTAACCTAAATATTTGGTAGGATCTTCGCCTAAGGCTTGGATGTGTTCGTCCAATGCTTTCTGCTGCGAGATATACCGAACGGTCTTTGTATAACGTGCGTGACGCAGATATTCGCTCAGCACATCCACTTGCGTTGTTTGCGCTTGCGGTTTGAGGGTGACGGTAATCGCCATGTTTTCTTTAACACGTTGCACGAGTGAGCGTGCGGAAAGCAGCATCACACCGAGCAATCCCACCAAGAACAGCACCATCGCTACGCTGATGGCGGAGGTGAGATACATATTAAAGAAACGTTGCTTAGCCATTAATATTCCCAGATGTCTTGCTCAAACTTAAGCATCTCCGCTGCGATACGCTCTTGCTCTTTCTCAATATCTTCCTTCGTAAAGCAATACTCCGGAATCATTCTGTTGTAGATGTTTCCATCTCCTAAGATATAAGAGGTATAGAGACGTTTTGCAAAGAACTCGTCGAACGTAACACGTTTGGTCTCGTTTTGGAACGGAATGACGAATTGTTTTCTCAAGTACGGACGCAAGTCATCAAAAGCAATCCAGAAAAGCATCGATTGCAAGAGAGGATTCATGAGGCTGGCATATTCGCCTGGAACAATCCTATCCGCTTGCAAAGGAGCGATGGCCGTGATCTTGCTATATAGACGCGACGTGTGACGGTCAAAGAAAACGACTTCTTGGATGACGTATTTGAGCTGGTTGCGAACGAAACTCTCGAACGGATAGAAGTGGAAGGACAACTGATCCTCGGTGGAGTCGTAACGAATAACCATAGCGTCAGATTGACCAACGTGATAGTGCGTCGGGTCATTCGAGAAGTCCTCGGTTCCGTTCTCTGCCATAAGAATCAAAGGAATAGAAGTCTTCTCCAACGGAGTAGTGAAGTCCGGCGTAACTTGGTCTTGACGTTTCTCATATACCGGCATACCATCCACGATAGCGTCCACAATCACTTTGAATAAGTTGCGATAGTTAGGATCGTCATAGCGGGTGGGGTAGTAGAGTTGGAAGTTCTGCTTATAGCGCATATCAATGATACGATATACCACCTTAGACCAAATGACGTCTTCGATACGGTGGTCGGTCGTAACAATCGAATCCGATTGCGGATTATACGCTTGCGTCTGGAGTTGAGCAACTCCTTTCGAACCGAAGAAAGACGTGACTTGATGTTGCGCTTGAGCTGTGAGGCAGATGCCCAACAAACAAACTATAAAACAGAGTTTTTTCATATCGATAATGTTTTGTTAATTCAAAGTTAATAGGATAGGACTGAGTCGAGAATCTTTACCATCAGGACCCTTGGCGTGAATATCGGTGATAGCGACCAAGGCGCCTTTCTTTAGATTACCTAACTTATCCAATTGTTCCTTAGTGAATTTGTTTCCTTTGGCATCGGAAAGTGTACCATTGATGTTCACCTTGAAGCCCGTAATTGTAAACGGCAGATCCAATAGACCATCCGGTCCATAGCTGGCGATAACCTCTGCCGATTTGTTCAACAAGGCACCACGAGCAATGCTTCCTTCTGCGTATTCCGTATCGCCACTCTTGAAGTATGCGCCCGGTTTGGGTAATGCCTTTACACGATAGGTCTGACTACCCATGGCTTGCATCTTACCCTCAATCTCTGCTTGTACAGAGATGGTAACGGATTTCGCTGCATCACCGGGTTTGATAATCCATAATCCACCACGTTGGTTAACGGCAGCTCCTGCTACGGAGACTTTCACCTTATCGTTGCTCACACCCGGAACGGAGATAGAGAACTGGTTTTCATAACCACGATACATGATGTTTAAATCCGTGTTGGAGATGGTAACACTGGGTTCGCCTACGCTATAACTGCTCTCGAAGGGCAGGTATTCCATTTCGCCCATGTTATTGAGGAAAGCAATTTGACCCGTGTATTTCTTCAGTCCCGTACCCGAAGCAACAACTTCATAGATACCGTCGTTATTAATACGTTGCCCGTCGATGTAATACTCTGGATTTTGCGTGGAGTCAATAGCGGCTAAGATAATCTGAGCCGAATATTTAGCACCACGAATGACGTAGTCGGACTTAGGAATGACGTATGCTTTCAGTTTGTTTACGCGTAAGTCACCGGCATCCGTTTGGTTGTCGAGCCATTCGAGAACGTTACTTTCTTCGGTACGTACGTCGTTTTGGATCTTAGTTAGCATAGTCATCGTAGCGCAAACGGGCATCTCGTGGAAGAGGGTCTCTTCCCATTTGATTACCTTACCGTCAGCCGCGGTTCCGTCGCTAACATCAAAAGTAACATCCAACTCGCTATTTAGGCGGTTATTACTTATTTGTTTTAAGAACTCGCGATAAGCGATAATCTTTTCTTTAAGGATAGTGCCGTTGCCTTCGTTCAAACCATATTGGTGAGGGATGTTCGTGTCATCCTTTTTACCCATTTGACGTACAGAAGCATTCTTTTGTGCTTTACTACCATCTGCCATGCAAACGAGTTGGTCCTTGAAGGCTTGAACATAATTATACAGCGAATCTGCTTGCGTGTTAACTTGCATAGCCCGATCATACCATTCTTGAGTTTTCTCGGGGTTTTGCTCTAATTTCGCCTTGAAGTTTTGATAGTACCAAGTGTTATTGGCTTCCACCATATCAATAGTAGAGTGTAAACTATCGTCCACTTCCGCGTATCCGTTGATGATATCCGCACTCACATTCAACGCCAACATGGCGGTGAGCACGAGGTACATCATACCAATCATTTTTTGTCTCGGGGTTTCCGGACAGTTTTTAGCTCC
>JAKSNE010000085.1 GCA_024400135.1 Paludibacteraceae bacterium | reverse complement strand
AGCATCTTAAAGTCGCCTGCGGCATTGTCCTTATTTCCCTTATAATCAGCCTTTACCTCATCAATATCGAGGTTAACACCCAAACCAAAGAGCGGTCGCAAGAAACCATTAAAGGCACTTCCCTTAAGCCCTTTACCCGACAGTTTAATCGACCAGTCGCAAGCTTTGTTCATCTTCATGGTGAGTTGTAGGTTTGCCCTACCCCCACCCGGGAACGAAGCACTACCCGCTACGCGGAACTCGTCGCGATTGCGATTGCCAAAGTCCTTGATACGCGCCTTGATATTGACAATCTCCAACGTGCCATCGTGGAAGTCGGTCGCCGCCATCGTATAGTGGAGCGAGTCAATCGAAGCGTCAATATACTTAACCTTCAGAGGCACTTCCACCGCCATCAAAATCTGTTGCGGCATTAGATATGGATCGACATTGGGATAGCGCAAGTCCTCAAACACTTTCATATCGGACACTTTCGCTTTGAGCGTATCGACGGTCACTTTCTGGCTTAGAATCTGTGCGATGATATTGATGGGCGATGTCTCCACTAAAGGCACATCAATAGCCGTCCACGTCTCCGGCAGATGGGAACGGTTAGCCAGTTCGCGATAGCCGACAGTACAATGCTCGTGGAAGTTCTTAATGACGATTGGTCCGGCGTTTTTACTCTCCAGTTTCTCCACCGATAGAAAAGTGAGGCTATCGGGCGTAAGGATACGAATACCACTAAGCGAGACGGCGTAGGTAGAGTCGTTATAGGAGGCGGTCTGCGTGGCAAAATCGAAGTCTAAGTTATCCACCGCTAAGTCGATGTCGTCCACATCGAGGTGCAAGTGAGAATCCAGCATTCGCCAATGAACGGCAGCATTCTCAATACGCACATTATCCACATTCAGTCGCGCCACAAAAGAGAGCATCTCCTCACCGGCAGAGATCGAAGTGGACTGAGGATGAAAGAGTTCTTCGCTAAGGTGCAAGCTCATTTGGGGGTGCTGGATAACCACCGAACGAATAATGATATCCTTATGAAACAGCAAATCCCAGAAATCCACTTTCAGCACGCGCACTCTATCCACTGCGACCTCAAAGCCCAAAGAATCCGCCATGAGCGAGTCGCCGCCGGTACTGTTGAAGTACAAGTCTTCAATCGAAACAGCGCGAGAAATGGGAGACATATTGATTTTGCCATAACGGATGGTCTTACCATCGAGAACCTGTACCTGCTCCACCAAGCGTTGCTCGATACGTTCGTGCAAAACGTGGTTGACTGCTAACGAAATAGCCCCATGAACGAGGACGAGAGAACCAAAAACAATGGCGGTAATCTTAAGTGCTTTGATATGCGTAGGTTTCATAATTGTAAAAATTTTGCACAAAGGTACGAATAAATTTGCATATATGCAAATATTTTTGTAATTTTGCAGTCAAATTAGGCTAAAACAAAAAAGAATATGTTAAAATCTCCTCTCCAAGTGGCACGTCAGTCGTATCAGCCGAAGTTGCCCACCGCCCTTTTGGGTCAAGTTAAGTTAGTAGAAGGTGCAGCTACCCAATCCGTAGCAGACCAAGAACAAATCCAAGCCCTGTTCCCCAATACGTACGGAATGCCGGTCATCACGTTTGAAAGTGAACAAGGAACAAGGACAAAGGAACAAGGACAGAAAGAAAGTCAAAAGGCATTCAATGTGGGTGTGATCCTGTCCGGTGGACAAGCCCCCGGTGGTCACAACGTGATTAGCGGTCTGTTTGACGGACTGAAGCGTATCAACCCGGATTGTAAATTATACGGTTTCCTCGGTGGTCCGAGCGGGTTGATTGACCACAAGTATATCGAACTCACCAGCGATATCATTGACGATTATCGTAACACGGGTGGTTTCGACATCATCGGTAGCGGTCGTACCAAACTCGAAGAGACTTGGCAGTTCGACAAAGGTATCGAGATCTGCAATCAACTCGGTATCAAAGCCATCGTTATCATCGGTGGTGACGACTCGAACACGAACGCTTGCGTGCTTGCCGAATACTATTTACAAAAAGGTTGCGGTATTCAAGTGATTGGTTGTCCGAAGACGATTGATGGCGACCTGAAGAACGAATATATCGAGACCAGTTTTGGTTTTGACACAGCTTGTAAGACCTATTCCGAGCTTATCGGCAATATCCAACGCGACGCTAACTCCGCTCGCAAATACTGGCACTTCATCCGTCTGATGGGTCGTAGCGCTAGCCATATCGCTCTCGAATGCGCTTTGCAGAGCCAACCGAACATCTGCCTTATCTCCGAGGAAGTAGAGGCAAAGAACATGACCCTCAACGATATCGTAGATCAGATTGCCGGTGTGATCGTAGAGCGTGCTAAAGCAGGTCTGAACTTCGGTACGATACTGATTCCGGAAGGTCTGATTGAGTTTATCCCTGCTATGCGAATCCTTATCCAAGAGCTCAACGATATGCTCGCTAACAACGAGGAGTTTATGGGTCTCGAAGGTGACGACGCTAAACGCGAATACGTTAAGTCGATGCTTACGCCTGCCAGCTGCGAACTCTATCGCTCGCTGCCGAAAGGCATTGCTCGTCAGTTGACATTAGACCGCGACCCTCACGGAAACGTTATGGTTAGTCAGATTGAGACCGAGAAACTGCTCATCGAGATGGTTAGCAAGAAACTCGCTCAACTCAAAGCTGCCGGCGTTTATACCGGTAAGTTCGCCAGCATCAACCACTTCTTCGGTTACGAAGGACGTTGCGCAATGCCCAGTAACTTCGACGCCGACTACTGCTATTCGTTAGGTATCACCGCTACCCTACTCATCGCCGGTGGCAAGACGGGATATATGTCTGTTATCCGCAACCTAGCTCGTCCTAACAACGAGTGGATTGCCGGTGGATGTCCTATCACAATGATGATGAACATGGAACATCGTAACGGTAAGATGAAACCCGTTATCCAAAAAGCTTTGGTACGTTTGGACGGTGCTCCTTTCCAATACTTAGAGCAACACCGCGCTGAATGGGCAGACGCTAACACGAGTTATATCTATGCCGGTCCTATCCAATACTACGGACCTGCCGAGGTTTGCGATCAACCGACAAAGACACTTGTGTTGGAACACAAGTGAGTTGAGAGTGTAGAGTGTAGAGTAGTTGAGAGTGTAGAGTTTAAAGTGTAGAGTTATGCTTTTGATTATCAGTTTATTATCGCTCCTTGATGCGTATTTCAATGGTGACATGTCCGTGTGGCAGGCCACCATTGATAGTACAAAATGGGAGGTTCTTTGCAACGAGGATAAAGAGACTGTTCTCAATACCGAATATGGTTTTGTAGCCTCCCTTATTGACGAAGCCCCTACCGGTGCCAAACGCACTGCCAAAGGAAGAGATGAACGCAATGCCAAAGCCAAGATATATTTGGACACCTATGTTTCGCACATAGAAGATGCCAAGTCTTTCTTGCCTCCATCACGTTACTGTATGTACCGTTCGGCTGCTTACGCGTACGAGTTTATGATGACAAAAGCCTTATCCGCCGGATTCAAGTCGTTCCAACTCTGTCACGATGCTATCAAAGCCGACCCTAATGACCCGTTTGCGTTGTCATTGGTAGCCAATGTCGATTTCTATGCGCCCGGTATCTTAGGAGGCAGTAAGAAAAAAGCCATTGAGGAGTTTGAGAAAGCTCGCGAGATTCTCCTAACGAATGACCAATACGACCTTTGGTGGAACAAACCGGCGACGCTTTATAGTCTTATTATGTGCTATCAAGTTATCGGAGATAGTGTAACTGCCAAAACGAGAGAAGAAGAACTGAGAAGCCTCTACCCTAACCTACCCTACGCTAAATAGTTGAGAGTAGAGAGTGTAGAGTTTAGAGTAGTTTAGAGGAAAAAAAAGCGGGGCTAGAGCCTCGCTTTTTGTTAGTTAGATTATTTTTCGAGTTTTCGATTTCTCGAGTTTTCGATTTCTCGACCAAAGGCTTATTTCACTTCTTCGAAGTCCACGTCCTCTGCCTCTTTGTTGCCATTGTCTTGGTTACCACCTTGTTGTCCGGCAGTAGGACCTTGTTGACCTTGGGCATTAGCGGCGTTGTACATCTCTTGGCTTGCAGCTTGGAAAGCGTTGGTCAGTGCGTTGGTAGCAGCCTCGCAAGCGTCCGCATCTTTCTTCTCGTAAGCCTCTTTGAGGTTCTTGAGCGCCTCCTCGATAGGAGTTTTCTTATCAGCAGGGATCTTATCACCCACTTCTTTGAGTTGTTTCTCGGTTTGGAAGATCATCTGATCAGCCTTATTGAGTTTGTCGATACGCTCTTTCTCTTTCTTATCGGCTTCGGCATTAGCCTCTGCTTCCGCTTTCATGCGTTTGATTTCTTCGTCGCTCAAACCGCTGGAAGCCTCAATGCGGATCTTCTGCTCCTTACCGGTAGCTTTATCCTTGGCAGTAACGTTGAGGATACCATTTGCGTCGATATCGAAGGTAACTTCAATCTGCGGTTCGCCACGGTGAGCCGGCATAATGCCGTCGAGGTGGAAGATACCGATTTGTTTGTTTTGGGCAGCCATCGGGCGCTCACCTTGCAACACCTTAATCTCTACAGAAGGTTGATTATCAACAGCGGTCGTGAAGATTTCAGCTTTCTTGGTAGGAATAGTTGTGTTAGCCTCAATCATCTTGGTCATTACTCCACCCATAGTCTCAATACCGAGGCTCAGCGGCGTTACATCCAGCAAGAGCACGTCTTTCACTTCTCCGGTGAGCACACCACCTTGGATGGCAGCACCTACGGCTACTACTTCGTCCGGGTTAACGCCCTTCGAAGGAGCTTTGCCGAAGAACTTCTCTACTGCGGCTTGAATAGCCGGGATACGGGTCGAACCACCTACGAGGATGACTTCGTCAATATCCGAAG
>JAKSNE010000084.1 GCA_024400135.1 Paludibacteraceae bacterium | reverse complement strand
ATCATTTCGTCTTTCCAAGCTTTGAAGTCGCCGGCAAGGATATGGTCTCTTGCTTGTCCTACGAGCCAAAGGTAGAAAGCGAGGTTGTGTATCGACAGTATCTCCAAACCGAGCATCTCTTCTGAGTGGATAAGATGGCGCACGTAAGCACGTGTATATTCGTGATCGACGTAGGAAGTGCCCGTTGGGTCAAGTTCGGTAAAGTCGTCTTCCCACTTCTTATTGCGCATATTCATTACTCCGTTTTGTGTGAAGATCTGACCATTACGACCGTTACGAGTCGGCATGACACAATCGAACATATCTACACCTCGTTCTATTCCTTCGAGTATATTCCAAGGTGTTCCAACGCCCATCAAGTAGCGCGGTTTAGTGGTAGGTAAGATATCGTTAACCACCTCTATCATCTCGTACATCGTTTCTGCCGGTTCACCTACAGCGAGTCCGCCGATGGCGTAGCCGTCTCTATCAAGGTCGCGCAGCCGTTTAGCTGCGTCTTGACGCAAGTCGGGATAGGTACACCCTTGTACGATGGGGAAGAGGTGCTGGTGATAGTCGTATAAGTCGGAAGTGGCATCAAAACGAGCGATACAGCGGTCGAGCCAGCGATGGGTTCGGTCCATAGAGTTCTTAGCGTACGTCTTATCCGCAGTACCCGGACAGCACTCGTCAAAAGCCATCATTATATCCGCACCGATAAGACGCTCAATATCCATCACCGATTCGGGTGTGAACATCAGTTTGCGACCGTCAATGTGCGAGGAGAACTGCACACCGTCTTCATTCATCTTACGAATCTCAGTGAGTGAAAACACTTGGTAACCGCCCGAGTCGGTAAGAATCGGTTTAGTCCACCCCTCAAAGCGATGCAGACCACCCGCTTGGTGCAGAATCTCCGTACCCGGACGCAGATAGAGGTGGTAGGTGTTGCCTAAGATGATCTGGGCGTGGATATCGTCATTGAGGTCGCGTTTGTGTACGCCTTTGACGGTACCCACCGTACCGACGGGCATAAAGATAGGAGTCAAAATATCGCCATGGTCGGTGTGAATAACTCCCGCCCGCGCTTGACTTTTTGTATCGGTTTTTAATAAATCAAAAAACATCTTGATTACCCTACTTCTCTACACTCTAAACTAATAAACTAGACGGCTTCTCTAAACTAGCCCAAAGGGCGTACACTCTAAACTCTAAACTAAGTGGTTGTTTTCCGGAAAAACAATCTTCGGCTTAAACGTCTTCGCCTCTTCGGGTGTCATTAAGGCGTAAGCCATGATAATGATGGTATCGCCAACGTGCATGAGGTGAGCCGCAGCGCCGTTCATGCAGATACAGCCCGAACCTCTTTTGCCGGGAATAACGTAGGTCTCCAGACGAGCGCCATTGGTGTTATCCACCACGCTGACTTGCTCTCCGGCAACGATTCCGGAAGCGTCCATAAGGTCTTCATCGATGGTGATAGAACCGATATATTCGAGGTTGGCTTCCGTCACCTTCACGCGATGAATTTTTGATTTGAGTATTGTTAGATACATTGTTTTAGTGCTTAGTGATTTTTGCTTAGTGCTTAGTGCATATTCTATTTTGGAGTGCAAAATTACAATAATTTTTTGAAATGTGCAAATTTATTTGTCTTTTTTATGCTTTTTGCTTTGTTTCTCTCTCGCGAATAGATTTAGCGGTGACCCACTTGTCCATAACGACCAGCACACCGGGCAGCACAACTAAAATCAGCGATATAGCCACCGCAGCGCCCACAGAGATACAGCCCACAATAGCGCTAATCGTTACATCCTCTACCAATAACGCCATCACACCGGGTCCTACCACCATAATCAAGCCGGAGGTTGTGATGGTAGGTATAGACCCATGATAAGCCTCACGTGCCGCCTCATATTTATCCATTGTGCGTCTGTTTTCTTTATAGTAGTTGGCGTACAGTATGCCGTAGTCAATCGTTGCTCCCATCAAGATACTTTGCACAATCAAATACGCCAAATAAAGCATCTGACCGGACACCAATCCGCTGACAACGACATTCACATATACTGCGGTCATCACCACAATCACTAAGATAGCCGGCACCACCACCGAACGGAACGTGATAGCCACAATCAAGAAGATCGCCAAGATAGTCAAGATAGTAATCACCGTCATCTCTCTTGAGAAACCGTTTTTCAGTTCGCTGAACATCACGGATTCGCCTATCATATAACATGGTTCCGAGAACGTGCTTTGGGTCAGTGCTGCCAAGCGGTCAATAAAAGCATACGTCTCTGCTGACTCGTCGGGCAAGTCGCTCATCACTATCATCAGTGAGTATTTGTCATGGCTAAGCATTTGAATAGTTTGACCAAGTTGCGACTGCACACTATCAATCATCTGGATAGACTGGCTATCCAACAGCGATGCTACCACTTCCAGTTTGAGCAAGGTGTCGGCAGCATAAGCCAGCAACTGTTCTGTACTCATACGAAGCGAGTCGTTATAGTGATGGCGACTGCCGTAGTAGCAATAGAGCAGATTAACCGTCGTCTTGTCTATCTTTTGTCCCATGTACTTGAAATGCTCCGTCATCTGTGCCGCCGTATAACGTTTGCCGCCATACATCAACTGCTCAAACCGTTCGGCTTGCAACTCGGCTTGTGACTTACGTTTTTTCACCACCGGTGCCGGCTTCGCTACCGGCTTCACGACCGGAACCACTTCCGTAGCTATCGTATCTTCCTCTATTTGTGCCTCTGCCAAGATAGGTTGCTGCACCACAGGCGTTGTGGCTTTGCCGGATATAGTCAACACATGCTCTTTCGTTAGACCGCTCACACCTAATTGGGTCAGAATAGCACTTAATTCGTCCGCCGTTAACGCACTATTGTTCTTAACCGCATCCATCAGTTGGGTGCGCAGTATCAGTCCTTGTTTCTGCTCTTCGTTCACGAACTTGGCTAAAGCCGGACGCTTAAAGAGATCATCGGTGAGGAAATGCACATACTCGTATGGTGTCATACGTTTGCCCGAATCGGAGAAACTATACACCATTCGGGTTTGTCCTACGGACGAGCCTATATGATTTGCCATTTGGCGTATCGTCATGCTTTGGTCGAGTAACTCGGGATCGCAGATCTGCATCAGATACTCGGTCAACTCATTGGGCTGTTGAGCATACAACTGAGGCATAAATTCGGCTACCGATATCATCTCGTCCTCAGGTTCTTTGCTTGCGAGCTTTATCTCCTTTTTGGGTTTCTCTACCACAACCGTCTTCGCCACAGGTTTAGGTTCGGGTTTAGGTTCGGGTTTCGACACTACTTTCTGTTCCGGCTCGTCTGCTTCCTTTTCTTCTTCCTCATCTTCCTCGTCTGCTTCCATCATGGTTTGCAGCAACGCCATCTGTTCACGCACATCGTTGTTGATGACCTTGTCAAACATCGGGTTGTTCAAACAATCCGTCTGCACAAACTGCATCAAATCGGGAAAACCGATCTGCAGCGTGTCTGCCTCGTGCGAGCGCATATAATACACGGTACGCATCATCTCGGGAGTGAGTTGTGCCACATCTATCGGCGGCATATACTCAGCCATTTCGACGGACATTTTGTAGATATAGTTGACCTGTTCATCGGCAGTGTATTGCTGTTTGAGCATAGTAGGATAGGACACCACCGTTTTCACGCATGAGTCTTTCATTAAACTATCCACCATCGGTATCAGGCGCATCTGTTCAGCTGTAGGATAAACCGTCACGATCATGTTCGTCTTCGGGAAGATCTTACCGATCTCCGATTCGCCATTGGTGGAGAAATAAATATCAGTCTGACGCGAGAAATAGAACGCCACCCCAAAGAGCACGATACAGGTCACGGCAAACGGACGTTTATGGTGTGTGGCGAACCATGCTAAGCGGTCAGTAGGAATAATAAACGTGCGTTTTTGGCTCTTTACAATGGCTTTGTTGCATAGTAGCAGTAGGGCTGGCAGTAAGGTGAAGGTGGTAATCAAACTGAACACCACGCCTTTGGCGAGCACAACACCCAAGTCCAAACCTATTTTCACCCGCATAAACGCCAACATCATCAGCCCCACAATGGTCGTTGTGGCACTACTCATAATCGCCGGGAACGCTTTTTTCATTGCTCGGTTCACCGATTCGGTAACGCTACAGGTGTCGGACCACTCTTGTCGATAACGGTTGGACAACACAATGGCATAGTCGAGCGACAGCACCAGTTGTAAGATAGCCACGATATAGTTGGTGGTGATACTCACACTCGGCAACAATGCGTTGGTACCGATGTTCAGCACCACGGCTACGCCGATAGTGAACAGATAGAGTACAGGCTCCATCCACGACCGCGCCATCAATAGCAGAATAATCAGTATGATCCCTCCCGCTATCACCAATGCCGAGATGGGAGGTGTAGCGCCATCTTGGCTGGTCTCTACGATTACATCGTTGCCGTATTCGGCTTGGATAGAGCCACCAAACGCTTTTTGATCGATGGAGGGAAGAACTAACAATTCGTATTTGGTGTATTGCTTGTCTTCGCTCACTTGCGTGGTCACACCATTCACCTCTTCGCGCAGTGCTAATTGGTCGGAAATAACCTCGCGTTGCAGACTATCCAGTCCTTTGAACATCACCTTGACATTGGCATTGCTCAGATGTGCCTCGCCAAACTCATGGGTGATAATCTCAATACCCTGTTTCATCTGCGAATCGTCCGGCAGATACTTGGTCATGTCGCTATTTATGTTGATGTACGGTATCATCAATCCGCACACCACAGCAACCGCCAACGTTATAATCATCAATATAATATGTGTACTCTTTTTCATGTTTTACATTTTTACGTTGCAAAATTACAACTTTTTTCTCAAATATGCAAATAAACTTGCACAATTCAAAAATTTATTGTAATTTTGCAGTGGTTTTTGA
>JAKSNE010000083.1 GCA_024400135.1 Paludibacteraceae bacterium | reverse complement strand
ATTCTCTCCATCGTCCTCTGGTGCCTTACGTTAATCGCCCTACTCCTCTACTCCTATGCATCATTTCATCATTCAGCGGAGCGGTTCAATTCATCATTCAGAAAAGCAATGTTCCACATCGCTTGGATATCCCTCCTCTTTGCTATCATCACGGGTCTGAATGCTTATTCGCTTCATCGACGTGACACGCTTCGCGAGGAGGCTATCATCACGCAAGGTATCGTCAATGCTAAAGCCTCTCCCGACCGTTCGGGAACGGAGCTTTTTACGTTGCACGAAGGCACGAAGGTCACTGTTTCCGAGACGTTAGGTGAGTGGTCGAATATCCACGTAGGCAATAACGTTGGCTGGATTCCGACCTCCAACCTCGAACGCATTTAATATCCAACCTTATAAACTATTTTATTATGAATTTCACACCATCAGACATCGCTCAGTTGGAGCAACACGGTCTTAACGTGAACAAGGCCGAACAACAGTTACAAGCGTTTAAGCAAGGGTTTCCCGATTTAGACATCGTAGCTCCTGCTTCGACTAAGAAAGGTATTCGCGTTCTCTCCAAGACAGAGCAAGAACAAGCGGTTCGTGCTTGGCAGGATTACTTGGCTCAAGGGCATACGGTGGTGAAGTTCGTGCCCGCTTCGGGAGCGGCTTCGCGTATGTTTAAGAACTTGTTCGAGTACCTCGATAACGGTATCGAGACTCCGTTCATCACAGAGTTCTTGACGCACATTAACGACTTCGCTTTTGGGCCTGAGTTGGCAGACAAAAAGGGACAAGAAGCGGTTCGCTATCTGCTTGAAGACATGAACTACGGCAAGCTGCCGAAAGGTTTGCTCCTTTTCCATAAATATCGCGATGGCGCACGTACGCCCGCGTTGGAACATTTGGTAGAGGGGGCACTTTATGCAGCATCAAACGGAACGGTGAACCTGCATTTTACGGTCAGTCACGAGCACCTGTCGCTTTTCCGTCAGCACGTGGCGGAGAACCTTCTCAAGTTGGAGAATAAGTATAAGGTGCATTATAATATCTCCTTCTCCGAGCAGTCGCCTGCAACGGACACGTTAGCTGCTAATCCGGATAACACGCCTTTCCGCACGGAGGATGGACGTTTGCTTTTCCGTCCGGGTGGTCACGGAGCATTGATTGAGAACCTCAATCAGATTGATGCGGACGTGGTGTTTGTAAAAAATATTGATAATGTGGTACCCGATCGGCTTAAGAAAGATACGGTTCACTATAAACAGGTGTTGGCGGGTGTGCTCGTACAAGAGCAAGCGCGTGTGTTTGCGCTCTTGCAAGACCCAAGTGTCAGCGAGGAGGAGAAAGGACTCTTGCGCCGTCCTATCCGCGTGTGCGGTGTGGTCAAGAACACAGGTGAACCCGGTGGAGGACCGTTCCTTGTCAAAGAGGAAGACGGGCGTATCACGAATCAGATATTAGAATCCAGTCAGATAGCCGATAAGGCATTGATGGCTCAATCGACCCACTTCAATCCGGTGGATCTCGTTTGCGCTATCAAGGACGAGAACGGCAAACCGTATCACCTACCCGACTTTGTGGATCCGAAGACCGGATTTATCTCCTCTAAGTCGAAGGATGGTAAAGAACTGAAAGCCTTGGAGTTGCCGGGTTTATGGAACGGAGCGATGTCGCGTTGGAACACAATTTTCGTACAAGTGCCCATCTCGACCTTCAATCCCGTCAAGACCGTCAATGATTTACTCAAGCCGCAACATCAATGAATAATATCGAAATAGAGCGTAAGTTCCTCGTCAAGGACGAGAGTTATAAGCAGTTAGCAACAACGAAGCACACTATCCAACAGGGTTATTTGTGCAAAGACCCGATGAAGACGGTACGTGTTCGTATATGGGACGACAAAGGTTTTCTCACGATTAAGTCTGCCGCAGGACAGAACGGTTTTTCACGGTTCGAATGGGAGCGTGAGATTGCTCTCAAAGACGCAGAGGAGTTGATGCAACTCGCATTGCCGGGAAAGATAGAAAAGACGCGTTGGATTATCCCTGTAGCCGATGGCTTGAATTGGGAAATAGATGAGTTCCACGGACGGCTTGAAGGGCGTGTGTTGGCAGAGATAGAACTCAGTTCCGAGCAGCAACCCTACGAAAAACTGCCCTGTATCGGCGACGAAGTCACCGGCAATCCCGCCTACTATAATGCGAATATGTAAATAAATTGCCCCTCCCGCACAAGGATGAAAATGGTGAGAAAACACTTCTAAAAGCACTTTTCTGTATCAATTTGGCAGAAAAGTGTTTTTTTATTTGCACATGTCGAAAAAAAGTTGTATCTTTGCGCCCAAATTCGTGTAATAACTTAATAATTTAATGATGAAAAAATTATTTTTTTCCTTTATGGCACTCGCAGCTATCGCATTGGTAGGCTGTAAAGAAACGAAAGATGACCCCCAACCCCAACCACAGGATGGTATCATTCAAGTTACTCATCAATTGGGAGAAAAAGTAACTAATCCTCTCAATCTACAATGGTGCAAGGATTCCGTATCCGCAAAGGCAACTTTGTCTTCCTTGCGTCATATCTCTGATGTTTTCTACTACATGGACTATCAAATGGACATGCAGTTAGACAATCTGCTCGCAGGCAATTATCGCACTCGTGATGCGTTTGATAAAGCATTTAACGACATGATGTTCAATCCCGGAGGAGAGGAACCTGTATATACCCCACAAAGAATCGCTTGCTCCGGATTCGTTTGCAAAAACGAACAAGGCGAATTGCTTCTTGGACGAAACTTTGATGGTGATTTTGGACCGCTTTTGATGATGTTCAACAGAACCAATGGCGCTAAGTATGTGCAAATGACCGACCCTTGTTATAACTCACTTATCTATATCAATCTGGAAACAAAGAAAGCCGATGGTATGCTGAGTAATGGAAAGGCCTCCCTTCATCGTCTGTTGCGTCAACCTCTGCTTACGATGGATGGTATGAACGAATATGGATTATGCTTTGGCGCCTTCCAATTGCCCAAATTTGATACTGTGAATATCGCCCCCATCTATCAAGAAGGTCATGGCGACGCAATGGGAGCAAACTTATTCCATAATCTGATTTTGAGCAAATGCAAAACAGTAAAAGATGTAGAAACATTTATGAGCCAGCACGACTTTGTCACCAACAACACGACGCTCAATGTCCATTGGCTGATGGCTGACGCTACCGGTGATTGGGCAATGTTTGAGTTCTGGGATAACGAACTGAATGTCTATCGTGAAGACACTCTCTACAAGATGAGTAGTAATACCTGCACTCCGACTCCTTATGAGTGGTACAACATAGAAAACTACTATCGTTCTTGGATTCCTTATACAGCATATCCCAAACCGGGAGAAGCTACTAAGTCCAACTGGCAATCTTTCTTCTCATCAAGAATACGTGCCACTCACATGATGAATAACTATCATCCTATTATGAGTGAGATGGAAGCATTGAAATGTTTACAAGAAGGTCGGTATAGCATAGAGGTTTATGATCATCTAACCAACTGGTCTTGTGTCTATAATCCCAAACAACGCACCATCCTCTTCTGCTTGCGTAACGATATGTCCAAAGTCTATAAAGTGGACTTGAAGAAGGAATTATAATTAATAACTAAAACAAATTAAATCATTATGAAAAAACTTTTTTTGGCAATGATCGCCGTGCTTGCCTGCGGCATGATTTTAACTTCCTGTGAGAACAAAGCTACAGGAATGATTGAGTATGGTATTTCGGATGGTACTGCTACCGGATTATCGCATGATAACTATTTAGGTCTTTATGAAAAATACCTTGATGCAGTACACGACGGTTTTATACAAGCCGGTTGCAGTGAGGGGCAATACACTTATTCGGGCGGATTATTGTTGACCGGAGAAATGATGTCGCAGAAACAGTTGGATAAATACGTTAAGTCTCATGCAGATGAGATTATTGATAAAAAGATTAAGGAGTTTCGCGAGCAGTATCCCGGCGACATTAAAACAGATGTATTGCGTTTCGTTTATAGTGTTGGCGCTGAAGGTGAAAAGATGGTTTACGACAAAACCATTGAAATTTAACAACCGCTTTTTCTAAAGATAAATCATACAAACTCTCTTCCATCGCAACCTCTCGGGGTTGCGATGGTTGTGTTTTGTCGCGGCACAGGATGGGTATCATTCGGGCATACCGATAGTATTCAGCACACCCAAGAATAAGCCAAGAAGAACCCAACAATAGCCCAAGAACAACCCGAGATAGAAAGCGAATTTTCACAAAAAAATACAAATAAATTTGTATATATCAAAAAAAAGTAGTATCTTTGCACGAATTTTTAATAACGCACACGAGTATGAAGAATATCGCGTTTATTATCAATCCTATTGCGGGGACGCAGAAGAAGCAGAAACTGCCCAAACTCATTACCCAAACATTGGATAAAAACCAATGGCTACCGAACATCGTTTTTACTGAACATGCCGGGCACGCCGAGGAACTGGCTAAGCAGTTTGCCCAAATGGGATTTGAGGCTGTGGTAGCCGTAGGCGGCGACGGGACAGTGAACGAAGTGGCTCGTGGGTTACGCGACACCCAAACGGCGATGGGAATCCTGCCAATGGGTAGCGGCAACGGATTGGCTCGCCACCTAAATATACCGATGCGACTCAATCGCGCACTGGAGACGTTCAACCGATGCGAACCGATAAAGATTGATTACGGGTTGGCTAACGGTCACGTGTTCGTTACCACTTGTGGCACGGGTTTTGATGCCATGATAGCCGAACAGTTCGCTGCCGCAGGCAAGAGAGGATTTAAGACTTACCTACAAAAGATTGTGGAAGACTTAATCACGTACAAGCCCGAGACGTATAGAATAGTAGAAAGTGAAAGTGAAAGTGAGTTGGATATTACGACCACGGCGTTCCTTATCACGTTTGCCAATGCGAACCAATGGGGAA
>JAKSNE010000082.1 GCA_024400135.1 Paludibacteraceae bacterium | reverse complement strand
TGTAAGATCTTGTTCAAAGGACGCAAGAACCTTGACCACGAAACGAAGATTGTGTTGCGTTTTTGCATTGTAACGCTGATCTTAGCAGCCATAACGATTTTGACATTGAAGATTAGATAGTTTATATTCTTTACTTTTAAAGTAAATCATATATGAAAAGACTTGTAGTTTTAGGAGCGGGGGAGAGCGGCACAGGTGCGGCTATCCTTGCCAAAGAGAAAGGGTACGACGTGTTCGTCAGTGATATGGGCACAATCCAAGAACCCTATCGGGCATTGCTGGAACAGAATGGTATCGTTTGGGAGGACGGACACCACACGGCAGAGCTTATCCTCAATGCCGACGAGGTTGTCAAGAGTCCGGGTATTCCGTTGACGGCTCCGCTGATTGTGGCGTTGCAAGAACAAGGCACGCCTATCATCTCCGAGATAGAGTTTGCGGCACGATTCACGAACGCAAAGATGATCTGTATCACCGGTAGTAACGGCAAGACCACGACGACGACGCTGATCTACGAGATCCTTCGTCACGCCGGTTTGAATGTAGGTTTGGCGGGCAACATAGGCAACTCGCTTGCCCTACAGGTAGCACACGAAGACCACGATTATTACGTGATTGAGCTCAGTTCCTTCCAATTAGATAACATGTACGATTTCCGCGCGAACATCGCCATCTTGATGAATATCACACCCGACCATTTAGACCGATATAACTTTGAGTTCCAAAACTACGTGAATGCTAAGTTCCGTATCACCCAAAACCAAACTGCGGATGATGCCTTCATCTACTGGTCGCAAGATCCGGTTATTGATCGCGAACTCAAAAAACTGCATATTGGTGCGACACTCTACCCCTTCGGTGGCAGTGAGGATTCGGGCAATGCGGCTTATATCCGTGCCAACGACCTCGTGGTACAAGCCAAGCCCACTTACGAGCCGTTAGTTATTCCCACCTGTCAGATTGGTATCCAAGGCAAGCACAACCAACTGAACTCGATGGCAGCCTCTATTGCGGCACAGATCTTACACATCCAAAACAAAGTCATTCGCGAGTCCTTGGAGCAGTTCCAAGGCGTGAGCCACCGAATGCAATATGTGGCAACGATTCGTGGCGTGAAGTGGATCAACGACTCGAAAGCGACGAACGTCGATTCCTGTTGGTACGCCCTCGAAGCAATGACAACACCGACCGTGCTTATCCTCGGCGGTAAGGACAAAGGCAATGATTATCAAGCTATTGCGGATTTGGTTAAACAGAAATGTCACACCCTCATTTTTATGGGATTACATAACGAGAAACTGATAGATTTCTTCTCGGGTTTCGGGATACCGTATATATCCACCGACAACCTCAACGATGCGGTACAAGCCGCCTATCATGCTGCCCGCGAGGGAGATACGGTATTGCTCTCGCCCTGCTGCGCCAGCTTCGACTTATTCCATTCGTACGAAGACAGGGGTGACCAATTTATGAATGCAGTTAAGAAACTATGAAAAAACTAATCAACACACAATACATAGATAAGACGTTCTGGGGGCTGTTTATTACCCTCGTCGCGGTGGCTATCATTGCGCTGTTCTCGGCAAGTAGTACACTCGTGTACGAGAAACAGTCCGCTTTTGGTCCTATCGGTCAGCAGATCTTGTTTATCGTGATTGGTATCGTAGCTGCCTATTTCATTCAGTTCCTACCAACAATCGTGATACGAATGGGCGGATACGGGTTGCTTGGTTTTTCAATTATTTGTATGTATTTGATGCTCATTCCCGGCAATCCGTTTGTGGTGACGGTCAACGAGGCAGCTCGATGGTTTAACCTCTTTGGGTTTGTGTTCCAGCCCTCGGAATTGGCGAAGTTATCACTGATTATCGTGGTAGCCGACCTACTCTCGCGTGCTACGACGGAAGTAGAGAAAATCAAATACTTCTGGTGGACATTGGGTATCACTGCCTTTACGGTACTACCTATTCTGACGAATAACCTCTCGACCGCCGTCTTGCTATCGGGCATCGTAGCACTGCTATGGATCCTTGCCCGCGTGCCGTGGAAGTATATCGGTGCCGTAGCCGGTTGTGCGGTCATTATTCTCGTCCTTGGTTACTGTTTTGTAGAGTTTGCTTATGTGAGACCGCACAAACAGATGACGGGTATCATGTCGCGTGCCGTGACGTGGGTGGGGCGTATAGACGACCTATTCAAAGAACACAACGAGGAGGACGATCAGTTCAAACTAACCGACGATAACTACCAACGCTCGATAGCCAAAGTGGCGATTGCGCGAGGCGGGTTATCTCCTATTGGTGTGCTGCCGGGCAATAGTAAGGAGCGCGATTTCTTGCCCTTGGCGTTTGCCGATTATATCTTCGCTATCATCGTTGAGGAGACGGGTATCATCGGCGCGTTCTTCCTTATCTTCCTTTATCTTGCCATTCTCTTTAGGGCGTGTTGGACGAGTAGTCGGT
Source organism: Paludibacteraceae bacterium (assembly GCA_024400135.1). Taxonomy (GTDB): domain Bacteria; phylum Bacteroidota; class Bacteroidia; order Bacteroidales; family Paludibacteraceae; genus Colicola. Next base: position 2,509 of record JAKSNE010000082.1, on the reverse strand, counting down.
TTGCCGATTATGCGTCGATGTTGATGGTGATGGGCCTGGCGTTGATGATTACGTGTCAAGCGTTGATATCCATGATGGTGGCGGTAGGTATAGGTCCCGTCACGGGTCAACCGCTACCGCTTATCTCGCGAGGCGGAACGAGTGTGCTGATTACGAGTGTGTATTTCGGTGTCATGCTCTGCGTGAGCCGCGAACAGAAACTGCTGAGCGAACAGCAAAACGACGTCAGACGGCAATCCCAAGAGGATATACCCGATATTGAATTTGAAGACTCTAATTTACCTTATTAACATGAAATACCTCATTAGCGGTGGCGGCACAGGTGGCCACATTTTTCCGGCAGTCAGTATTGCCAATGCAATCAAAGAGTTAGACCCACAAGCCGAGATTCTGTTTATCGGTGCGCTCGGTCGAATGGAGATGGAACGTGTACCTCAAGCGGGTTACGACATTATCGGTTTGCCCGTACAGGGTTTCAACCGCAGCCAGCCTTGGAAGAACATAAGCGTGATGATTAACCTCGTACGCTCCCTTATCAAAGCCAAGAAAGTGATTCGCAACTTCCGTCCCGACGTAGGCGTGGGCGTAGGCGGATACGCCAGTGGCGCAGCTATGCGCGTAGCGGCTAAGATGGGCATCCCTATCCTACTCCAAGAGCAAAACGGTTTTGCCGGAGTAACGAATAAGATGCTCAAGAACGATGCCGCTAAGATCTGCGTCGCGTACGAAAATATGGAACGGTTCTTCCCTAAAGATAAGATTATCCTAACCGGTAATCCGGTGCGCCAGAACCTCACGCAAGGCACCAAAGCGAATGCACTCCCCTACCTCCAACAGGAGTTCGGCAAGACGTTCGACGAGGCGCATAAGACCTTACTGATCATCGGCGGCTCGCTCGGCGCAAGAACCATCAACGAGAGCTTGATGAAGGACATTGAGCAACTGCTCGACAAGGATATACAAGTCATTTGGCAGACGGGAAAAATCTACTTCGACAAACTCCGCGAACAGCTGACGCAACAAGGATTATGGAACAACCCACACCTCATCGTTACGCCGTTCATCAGTAATATGCCGGACGTTTATGCGTTAGCCGACTTGGTTATCTCTCGTGCCGGAGCCAGTTCGATATCCGAGCTTTGCCTTTTAGGCAAGCCCTCTATCCTCGTGCCTTCGCCCAACGTTGCCGAAGACCATCAGACGCACAATGCCATGGCACTCGTCAACAAAGACGCTGCCGTCTTGGTGAAGGACGTTGAGGCGAATGAGAAACTCGTTCCCACAGCCGTAACTCTGATTGAAGACGATACAAAACTCAATACTTTACACACGAACGTACTGACCCTCGCGCAAACCAATTCGGCTACCCGAATAGCGCAAGAAGTGATTAAACTATGCAAACGCTAATCCCACTCATGATTGTGCTGGGACTGATTTTTATCGTCCCGCTTATCTGCCATAAGATTCATATTCCTGCCATCATCGGATTTATCTTGGTGGGAGTAGGACTGGGCCCGTGCGGTTTGAATATCTTAGCAGACACACCGGCAGTCCAAGTGTTTGGGCAGTTGGGAATGCTCTATATCATGTTTCAAGCGGGTGTGGAGATTGACATCAATGATTTCAAACAGCAACGTAACAAAGCCATTATCTTTGGTTTGCTCACGTTCTGTATTCCGCTATTGCTGGGCTATGGTACATCTCGGTTATTGGGGCTGAGTCCTGTCGTAGGGCTATTGCTCGGGGCAATGTACGGTAGTCACACCCTAATGACTTACCCTATCGTTCGTCGTTACGGTTTGCAGAAAAGTGCCGCCTCAAACATCACCGTAGGCGGTACGATGATTGCCCTCGCCCTCTCGTTATTGGTGTTAGCCGGTGTACAGACGAAGATGCAGACCGGTTCAATGGAACTGATACCCTTACTGATCTGGGCAGCAAAAGTAGTGGGCGTGATTGCGCTTATCTTAGGCGGATTCCCATGGCTCGTCCGCACGTGTTTTAAGTTCCGTTGGGAAACAACGACGAACTTTATTCTCGTTTTTGCCGTCACCGTGCTCTCTGCGTTACTTTGCACTTGGGCTGGACTGAGTGGCGTACTCGGTGCTTTCCTTTGTGGTGTAGCGCTGAATAGGCTCATTCCTAACCTCTCGCAACTAATGAACCACATCACCTTCGTTGGCAATAGTATGTTTGTGCCCGTGTTCCTTATCGAAGTAGGACTGATGCTCAACCTCCAAGCCGTAGGCTCGTGGGGGTGGTTAGGCATCGTAGCCGCAGTGATGATTGTCACTAAGTTAGTGGGCAAATGGCTTGCTGCCGCTTGTACCCAATGGCTCTTCCGCTTACAAGCCAACGAGCGACAACTCATCTTCGGTCTCAGTCACGCCACCGCCGCCGGTACATTGGCAATTGTGACGATTGTCTATCAGATGGGGCTCTTTGACGACGCGATACTCAATGGGGCAATCGTGATGATTCTCGTTCTCTGCACCACCGCTTCCTTTGC
>JAKSNE010000081.1 GCA_024400135.1 Paludibacteraceae bacterium | reverse complement strand
TCACGCATATTAGGAACTTACGATTTTACCGATGACACCGACGATTTTTACGGTCACACCGGAGGTCACGGTAGCATGTGCTTCAGCCTCATTGGTGGTTACACGGAGGGCTATGAAGGCTCAGCTTTGGGTGCCGAATATTATTTGATGCGTAGTGAGGAATGTCTCACAGAGAGTCCCAAAGAGATGGATAACCTCGTCGTAGCCTTCGAGAAAGCCGATAGTTTGGGTATCAACGTGCTCTCTATCTCGTTGGGATACGCTTTGTTTGACAACGCCGAACTCAACCTTACTTATTCGCAGATGGACGGACGCTCCACACGTGTTTCGCGTGCCGCTACTATTGCTGCTAAAAAAGGAATCCTTGTCTGCAACGCTGCCGGTAACGAAGGAGACAAAGACTGGAAGTATATCACCGCCCCTGCTGATGCCGATCGAATCCTTACCGTTGGAGCCGTCGGCGTAGATAGCGCTATGGCTACTTTCTCCAGTTATGGTCCGAGTGCTGACGGTCGCGTCAAACCCGAAGTGTGTGCCGTAGGTCGTCAATCGGTTATTATCAATCCCGAGACGGACGTTTTAAGAAAAGGTAACGGCACTTCTTTTGCTTGCCCACTCTTAGCAGGATTGGCGGCTTGTGTGTGGTCGGCTCACCCGCAAGAGACGGCGGCTCAGATACGGCAACGTATCATCGACTCCGCTCATAAGAAAGACGCTCCCGATGACCGCTACGGATACGGCATTCCCGACGCACTCAAAGCCGCAGGAAATCCTATGCCTACAGGGTTGAGAGACGGGAAGGTGTACAACGCACAATGCACAATGCACGATGCGGCGAGAAAAGTGGTGCTTGAAAACGGACAAGTGGTAATCGAACACAATGGGGAGAAGTATAGTGTTTTAGGAATGAAGATTGAAGAATGAAAATAAAAAAGGGTAAGCTTACTACATCGCACCGCTACAACCTCCTACCCTTGCTTCGGTCAAGACCTGGGGGAATTCAGAGGGAGCTGGTCGTATAGGACTTACCCTAAGACTTCCAATTATCAATTGGGACTGCAAAGGTACAACATTTTTTTGATATAACCAAATAATTCTTCATTTTTTTGCGATAAATACACAATTTTGGTAGAAAAATTCATTCAAGATAGGATTTTACAGGAACTTCCCTTCACTCCGAACGAAGATCAGGCAGCCTTGGTGGAACAACTCGGGCGGTTTGTTCTTAGTCCCTCCGAGAACAAGGTTTTTCTGCTACGTGGCTATGCCGGAACGGGTAAAACAAGCATGGTCTCGGCATTGGTTCGCGCCTTGGATAAGTTACGTATGCACTGTGTCTTGCTCGCTCCTACCGGCAGAGCCGCCAAGGTCTTATCGCATTATTCGGGATTTCCTGCCTTCACGATTCATAAATATATCTACCGCCAAGAGCGAATCGACGTAGAGAGTTTTGGTTTGGCGGAAAACAAAGCCACCAATACGCTATTTATTGTCGATGAATCCTCGATGATTGCCACCCAAACGGACAACACCACTTTCGGTACGGGTAACCTTCTCGACGACCTTATCCATTTTGTTTATAACGGACATCATTGTTCCATCCTTTTTGTGGGAGACGATGCGCAGTTACCTCCCGTAGGTCAAACGGATTCACTCGCCCTGCAAGCCCCCTCATTAGCGAGTTTTGGGTTAGAGGTCACCACCTCGGTATTGTCCCAAGTGGCGAGACAAGCGCTTGGGTCGGAGATCTTAGTCAATGCCACGCGTATCAGGCAGTCATTAGCGACCAACTTAGAGATTGTGCCTATTACGGAAGGCACCGATGTACAGCGGTTTACAGGTGACCAACTCGTTGAATTGTTAGAGAATTCCTACCGAGATGTGGGCATAGAAGAGACGCTGATTTTGACACGAAGCAATAAGCGCACCAACTTATACAACCAAGGTATTCGTAACAGAATCTTATGGCGCGAGGAGCTTCTATCTACGGGCGATAGGTTGATGGTGAGCAAGAATAACTACTTTTGGACGGAGCAATACGAAGACCTACCCTTCCTTGCCAATGGCGACCTATTAGAAGTGGTTCGCACACGCAACGAGCGAGAGATTTATGGCTTTCATTTTGTGGATGCTTCCTTGCGTGCCTTGGATTACGATTGGGAAATTGATGTCACGTTGTGGTTAGACACCCTCACCACGGATTCGCCGGAAGCCAATTATCAGATGCACAAAGACCTCTTTGCTCGTATCGCCGAGGACTATCCGGAGATCCGTTCGCGCAGAGAGTTATGGAAGACCATCAAAGCCTCCCCGTACTATAATGCTTTACAAGTGCGTTTTGCCTACGCCGTGACGTGCCACAAAGCGCAAGGCGGACAGTGGAAACACGTATATATTGATCCGGGCAAACAGGTTGAAGACTTGGCAACGGAGGAGGAGAGGAAAGACTATCTTCGATGGTTTTATACGGCACTCACTCGTGCCACAGAGCACGTTTTCTTGCTGAAATAATAGAAAAACAAAAATAAATTTGCATATATGCAATTTTTTTTGTACCTTTGCGCGAAATTTGTAAAACCATACAAAATTATTATTATTATTATGAACAGATTACGCTTCTTACTTAGTTTAGGCATTTGTCTGTGCTTATTGTCCGGTTGTAAAGAAAAAATCGATGTGAGCAACATCGATGCCCGTGCCGAGATTGACATGGGTCTTGTCCTGCCCATTGGCACTGCACATGCTACGTTTGCAGATCTGCTATCCACGAAGACATTAGGAAAAGATGTTTTTCTTGATGAAGAGGGAGTCATTAACTATCAACAGACCCATCAGTATAAGGTCAATTTCCACCCTATCAACTTGGATAGTTATGTTACCAGCGGTGACAAGAGTGCTCCTGTGCCGGTTATCATTCCCGGTCAACAGACGCTGACTATCCCCTTGACCGTACAGATGGAGAATGTCAACACGTATCTGTCGAATGAGCGGTTTGACAGCGTCATCATCACACAAGCCACATTGGTTTCGCGTTTGACGAAAACGAACTTAGACGAGTTGTCTTGGGACTGGATTGATAAAGTGACCCTCCATTTGGGCGAACAGATATCTCGTCCGCAAGGAAAAGATATGGTTATCTACACAAGAGGCGATGCCGGCGGTTTTGACCACTCTATCACAAGCATATTCAACGACTGCTCGATGTGCCTAATGAAAAATCGCAACTTAGGTCCTGACGCTACGTTAGATGATTATAACAATAATGTCACCAACATCTGGGAACCTTCAGTGACTATCGACGTGACCGTTCCATCGGGTCAATCCTTCATGCCTGCCGATGACGCTTCGCTCACCTATCACTATACGTTTGCCATTCAAGATTATAGTGCCATCTGGGGATTCTTCAAGCCGTCTAAAGAGTTGGTTGTTAACGATAGTATCGACCTCTCCAAAGAATGGGATTTATGGAAGAATTTCAAAAGCGCTTATTTCACTTTCGACCGTCCGTTGGTTCACGTGGATGTAAATACGTCTGTCTCTGCGACCGTGCAGTTAACCATCAACGAACTCTATATGCAATCCAAGGAGGGCGAGAAGATACACGCTACTTTCAACGGCTTAGAGCAAGGCACCTACGAATATAGCGACCAAATAGGTTTAGACCCTTCCACCATTGGCAATCGCACTACCTATAGCGCCGTCATTGATAGTTCAAAAGCCCACGGCAAGTTAGACAACTGCTTCGCTATCTCGCCTCACCTTTGCGTCTTTGATTTTAATGTTAGTCCTCGTGACGCGCAGCACCATCCGCAAATGCGTTTGGTTAAGGACACCTCTTCAGTAGCAATTGATGTGGTTTCCGTATTCCCATTCTCTTTCCGACCAGGAGTTAATGTCTTTTATTCCGACACCATCCGCGATGTCAACTTCACGGAAGTGGCTCTCGATTCTCTCGTTAAGAAAATCAACGGCGTAGAAGAGATAAAAACGACAGACCTCAACCTCTATATCCGTGCCACCAATGGTATTCCGTTGGATGTTAAAGGTAAATGTACCTTCCGCGACGAAGCTGGAAAGGACCTGCATATTGCGGACTCTACCCTCTTCTTCAAAGCTAATGATGTTACCACATATACCATCACTGTTAATGAAAAAGACTTTGACCGTATTGCCCAAACCAAGAGTATCACCATTGATGCCGTTGGTAGCGACGAGTCCTTTAGAGATCACCCCGAACGCTATCCCATCAAAGTCAAAGGCACTTCCGATTTGAAGATCTTCTTCGGTTTTGCAGGAAACATTGATGCTATCGTAAACTTTAATGAACTAATGAAAAAATGAAGGCTATGAAAAAATATCTATTCCTATGTTTATCGCTATTCATTGTTAGCGTTCAAGCGCAAGAGGTTAGTACCCTATACTTCTTAGATAATGCCCCCATGCGGCATACGTTCAACCCTGCCTTCCAACCTGTTTCCAATGGCTATGTCAACTTCACGCCTCTCGGTTATATGAGTTCGTGGGAAGGAAATAACTCCCTCACCCTTTCGGATGTACTCTTCCTTGGACCGAACGGCGAGACCGTTACTCCTCTACACCCGGAGTTTGGTAACCGCCAGAAGTTCTACAATAGTTTTAGAAATCCGACTGCTCTTTATATGAGCAATACCCTCAACCTTGTCGGTTTTGGTTTCCGCATCAAAGAAGCAGGCTATTTTACGTTCGGAGCGATGCTGAAGATCGATGATAACACGCGTCTTCCTAAAGACCTCTTTGGATACCTGTTAGACGGAGGCAAGGCGAGTCTCACGACCCCAACCACACTCAATCTCTCTAAGTTTGGGTCTAATACGCAAGTCTATACCGAAATCGCCGGCGGCTATTCGCATAAGATTAACGATATCTGGACTGTCGGTGGAAAGTTAAAATTCTTAATGGGTACCGCTTACGTAGGCGTACAGCACTCGGACTTGAGCCTCACTGCGCAGATTGACCAAATGAAGTTGACAGGACATGGTAATATCTTGTTCGCCAGTCCGCTCAACTTGGCTTCCCTACCCGATAAGTTTAATTA
>JAKSNE010000080.1 GCA_024400135.1 Paludibacteraceae bacterium | reverse complement strand
CTCTCAACTCACAAGCACCGACGGTGCTTGTCTATGCCCACTACGACGTGATGCCGGTGGAGCCGCTTGAGCAATGGGTGTCCAATCCGTGGGAGCCGGTTATACGCAACGGACGGTTATACGCCCGCGGTGCCGATGACGACAAAGGACAGGCCATGATCCAAGCCAAAGCGTTTGAATACATGGTTCGCGAGGGACTGATGAACTGCAACGTGAAGTTTATCTTTGAAGGCGAAGAAGAGATAGGTTCGCCCTCTCTTGAAGCGTTTATCAGTGAACACAAAGACCTACTCGCTTGCGACTTCATTCTCGTGAGCGATACCTCGATGATAGGTAAAGAGACACCTTCCCTCACAACCGGTCTGCGCGGCTTATGCTATTGGCAGATAGAGGTGACCGGTCCTAATCGCGACCTACACTCCGGACACTTTGGCGGTGCGGTAAAGAACCCCATCAATGCCCTTTGCGAGATGCTGTCAAAGGTGGTAGATGAACAGGGACGTATCACTATCCCGCATTTCTATGACGACGTGGTACCGATGACGGATGACGAGCGTCAGATGGTACAAGCTATCCCGTTTGACCTCGACCAATACAAACGCGCCATCGACGTGGATGAGGTCTTTGGCGAAGAAGGTTACTGCACGTTAGAGCGCAACTCCTGCCGTCCGTCCTTCGACATCTGCGGTATATGGGGAGGTTACACGGGCGAAGGCAGCAAGACCGTTCTGCCCTCAAAAGCCTACGCGAAGGTTAGTTCGCGTCTCGTAGCCAACCAAGACCACGAGACGATCTCCAAAGCCTTTGTAGAATATATCCTAGCGATAGCGCCCAAAGGGGTGCGCGTCAAAGTCACACCTATGCACGGCGGAGAAGCGTATCTCTGCCCGATTGACCTACCTGCATACAAAGCTGCAGAACAAGGGTTTAGCGTAGCGTTTGGCAAGCGTCCTATCGCGGCTCGTCGCGGAGGAAGTATTCCAATCATCGCAAGTTTTGAGCGTATCTTAGGCGTGAAGACCATCTTGATGGGCTTTGGACTGGAAGCCAATGCTATCCACTCTCCCAACGAGTCCATGGACCTCGAAGTATGGGAAAAAGGAATCATCGCAGTCACTGAATTTTATAAAAATATACAAACCCTCTAAATTTTTACCACTATGAAACATTCAATCCATCATTCCATCATTTCTTCAATTCATCATTCTTTAAAGTCCCTACTCCTCTACACCTCTACCCCCCTACTCCTAATATGTTGCGCTCCCAAAGCGCCCCACAACCCGATTACGCCTATCCACTTGACGGGCGACACGACCGTGGTGCTGATGACGGATTACCTTCCGGGTTGTCCCAACACCGCTATCCTAACCGGCAATGAGTTAGGCGTTTATCAGCCCACCTGCGATTGTGCGTATCGTCCTTCGGCGGTTGTGACGCTGCCTAACCTGCCCGTTGAGCAGGCGATGTTCACTATCGGCTATCAAGACCAGAAGCTACTCGTAGGCTTTAGCAAACCCGTCACAAACCCGAAATTCATAGTGATGAGAGATAACACACCCATTGATTCCTACACGTACGACGAGAATAGTCAGACCTTGACGATAGACCTATCCGCCTGTCTGTCTTGCAGCGAAGCGATTCTTCAGCGAAGCGGTCTTGCAGCAAAGCGGTCTTTCCTCCGCGTTTACGCCAGCGACGGGAAGGTACTCTTCAACGACCTGCTTATTCCGTTAGAGAAAGGCAAGGTCATCATGGACGCGAAGGATATCAATCGTCACGACGACCACGCACAAGTGCTTTACTCGCTTCTTATCGACCGTTTCAACAATGGCAACACCACTAACGACTGGAAGATAAACTCGCCCGAGGTGCTCGATATCGTGGATTATCAAGGCGGCGACCTTGCCGGTATCACTCAAAAGATTGAAGACGGGTTCTTTGAGTCACTCGGTATCACGACCTTGTGGATTAGTCCTATCACCCAAAACCCTTGGACTGCGTGGGGCTACTATCCGTTCAAGAATGGGAATAAATATGATAGGACAAAGGAACAAGGACAAAGGACAAAGGACGATGTGCAAGTACACCCCTACACTAAATATTCAGGCTATCACGGCTATTGGCCTATCCTCGGTACGGTGATTGACAAGCGTTTGGGTACGCCGGACGAGTTGAGAACCTTATTGACTACCGCCCACGCGCATGGGATGAACGTTATCCTCGACTATGTAGCCAACCACATGCATATTGAGTCGCCGACGTACGTGCAACACCCCGATTGGCACACCGATTCGATACTGCCGGACGGTCGTCGGAACTTCGAGTTATGGGACGAGGCACGCCTGACCACGTGGTTTGACGTACATATTCCGACCTTGGACTTAGAGCGCGAAGAAGTGTATCAAGCCATGACCGACACGGCTCTCTATTGGCTTGAGAACTACGACTTTGACGGCTTCCGTCACGACGCCTGCAAACATATTCCCGAGTGCTACTGGCGCACCTTAGGCGCTAAGATTGCTGAGCGTTTCCCCGACCGCCATATATGGATGATTGGTGAGACCTACGGCAGTCCCGAACTCATCAACACGTATATCAAATCAGGAATGCTCAGTGCGCAGTTTGACTTCAATGTCTATTACACGATTATGCACGCACTGGTGGGCGACCAACCGATGTCGGATATCGACCGCACGATTCGCGAGTCCTTAGCCACTTACGGTGCGCACCACACGATGGGAAATATCTCCGGCAACCACGACCAAGCGCGTTTTGCGTCCATCGCCGGTGGGGCGTTGCGTTTCGATGAAGACGCTAAAGAAGCCGGTTGGACACGCGAAGTAGGTATCGGTGACGCTGCCAAAGCGTACCATTTGGCGCTGCTACAAGAGATGGTGAACTTCACTATTCCGGGCGTACCGTGTATCTACCAAGGCGACGAATATGCGGAGACGGGCGGAAACGATCCTGATAACCGTCACCCGATGAAATTCACGGGTCTGAACGACGACCAAGAGAACTTCAAGAAACAAGTGTCCAAACTCGTTCAATTGCGTCGTCACACGTTGCCGCTACTCTATGGCGATTATATCTCGGTAGCAGCGGACGAGAACAGCATTGAGTTTCAACGAATTTACATGAACCAAATAGCCACTATAAAAATCTCTCGCAATGAAGAAAGTTTTATTGACCTTGATGGCGTTCGCGTTTTTAGCGTGCAATAACCCTCAAACGGAGGATATACCCACTCCCGCCAGCGATACTACGGAAGTTACACCCGTAGGAGGCGATACCCTACCCTCTACTCCCCTACTCCCAATAAGAGGAGCGGATCTGTCGTGGCTCACGGAGCAGGAACAGATGGGTGTAGTGTTTCACGACTCGCTCGGTCAGGCCCAAGAGTGTATGGCATTGCTTAAGGATTATGGGATGACGGCAGTGCGCTTGCGCGTATGGGTGAACCACCCCACCGGAGGCTGGTGCAATAAAGAAGATGTGGTGATCAAAGCCAAACGCGCCGCAGACCTCGGACTGCACGTGATGATTGACTTCCATTACTCAGACGACTTTGCCGACCCAAGTAAACAAGTCACTCCGGCTGCGTGGGCTTCCTACTCGATAGATGAACTAAAGAGTGCCGTAGCAACGCACACGACGGATGTGCTAACGGCTCTGCAACAAGAAGGCGTCACTCCCGATTGGATACAGATAGGTAACGAGACTCGTTGCGGTATGCTTTGGCCGACAGGACAACTATGGGATAAGTCGGGCGACCTGCCCAACGGCTGGAAGAACTACGCTGCCCTAACGACGGCGGGTTACGATGCTGCCAAAGCGATCTTCCCCGAAGCTACGGTCATTGTTCATATTGATAATGCGTACGAAAACAATAACTGGTTCTTCCGCAAGTTAAAACAGAACGGCGGGAAGTTCGATGCGATTGGATTGAGCCACTACCCGATGATGAAAGAGTGGTCGAAGAAAGACTGGCAAGAAATGAACAAACTGGCAGCGAACAACATCAAACTCCTATATGGCGAGTTCAACTGCCCGATTATTATGGCGGAGGTAGGAACGCTTGCCGCAAGCAATCAAGTGCCAACAGCGGTGAAAGTGATTGCTGACCTGCGTTCGCGCTTGGATACGCTCGACTATTTCCAAGGGTATTTCTATTGGGAACCGCAATGCTATGGTGGTTGGAAACCTGCCGAATACAAGACCAAAGGTTGGGGAGCGTATAATATGGGTGCCTTCACCTCTTCCGGCACGCCCAACGCCGCCCTCATCGAACTTTGGAAATAATCAATTCATCATTTCTTAGCCACAAGGGCACGATTACTTCATCAATTCATCATTTCATCATTCCTCAATATGTTATTCTTAACCATCTTAACCTCATGGCTCTTTAGCCTCGACAGTCTTTCAGAGCAGCGGTCGGTGACCGTGCCCCACGACTGGGCTATCACCACGCCTTTCGATCGCGAGAACGATTTGCAGACGGTCACGGTAGTACAGAACGGCGAGACGGTAGCCACAACCAAGACCGGTCGTTCGGGCGGACTGAACTGGATGGGAACCGGCTGGTATCAGACAACGGTTGACCTCATCGACCCGAAAGACAGCGTCTATACCCTCGCGTTTGATGGGGCGATGTCGCACGCGAAAGTGTATGTCAATAACCACTACGTCGGCGAATGGCCTTACGGGTATAACGCCTTCCATTTTGATATATCTTCCTACTTACAAGCTGGTAAGAACACGATTCTCGTAAGGCTGGATAACCCACCCCAATCGTCGCGTTGGTATCCGGGAGCAGGACTGTATCGCAAAGTCGAACTAATCCGTCAAGCCCGCACGCATATTCCTTTGTGGGGTTTTACGATTACGACTCCTTACGTCTCCGATACCCTCGCTACGGCACAGATAACTATGGACGTAGTTTCTGCTACCGCCAACACGAAAGTGCTAACCGACATCTATTGGGACGGTCAGTCCATTGCTCAGATTGAGGGCACGAAAGGCGTGGCACTGATTCCTTCACCACAATTATGGTCGCCCGATACGCCCACCTTATATA
>JAKSNE010000008.1 GCA_024400135.1 Paludibacteraceae bacterium | reverse complement strand
GCATTTATAACGACAGCATCGCCCTGAAGGGAATGATAGATACAACCAGCACAAATGTTCGCACCGCGTTGGTTGACACGGCAAAGAATCTTCGTGATGCCATCAATGACATCAATACAAATTTGTGTACCACGATAATGTCCTGCACCGGCATCCAAACGATGCGTGACAGCATCCAGACGAACAAGAACGCCATCGTGGCAAATGCCACTGCCATATCAACTGAAACCACTAATCGTACAACTGCCGACAATGAGATCAAAGGAATTATCAATGCCGACAGCATCGCCATTATGAAGAATGTTTCCGACACGGCCACGGCAGTGCGTAAGCTGATTACGGGTGCCGGCGGCGACATTTCAGCCCTGACGCAACGTCTTATTGCCGACAGCACAATATTGGCAAACCGCATCCATAACGACAGCACCACGCTGACAAGTAAGATGCGTGCCGACAGCACTACATTGGCCAACCGCATCCATACCGACAGTATCGCATTGGTGGATAGAATCGTGAGCGACAGTGCGTTCTTACATTATCATATTGACACAACGGCATCCAACATCCGCAGTGAAATCGGCAGCTTGAGCGATGACCTTGTGAACCGCCTCGTGAACGACAGCACCACGCTGACAACCAAGATGCGTGCCGATAGCACCACCTTGGCAAGCCGTATCCATACCGACAGCATCGCCCTGGTGAATAGAATTGTGAGCGACAGCACCGCCTTGAAGGGAATGATCGACACGACCAGCACAAATGTACGCAGCGCGTTGGTTGACACGGCAAAGAATCTTCGTGATGCCATCGATGACATCAATACCAATCTGTGTACCACGGTGATGGCTTGCAACGGCATCAAGACGATGCGTGACAGCATCCAGACGAACAAAAACGCCATCGTGACCAATGCCTCGAACATTGCGGCAAATGCTGCTGCCATATCAGATGAAATCAACAATCGTACCACTGCCGACAACGAAATCAAGGGAATTATTAAAGCCGACAGCACCGACATTATGAAGAACGTATCCGATACGGCTTCAGCCATCCGTGCATTGATTACGGGTGCCCACGGTGATGTTGGAAAACTCGATGAAAAGGTTGACAGCTTGAACAATAACCTTTTCGACACCCTACATATTAAATATGTGACGAACACGGTGTTGGCCGACACGATCAAGGATGTACGCGACAGCATCAGCGCCTTGCGCGACAGCATGACGACCAACTACGTTTCCAACGCAGACCTTTGCGACAAGGTGATGGACTGTGCCGACATCAAGACGATGCGTGACAGCATCCAGACGAATGCGGCGAATATCAAGGCCGACAGCATCTTCTTCGCGGGCCGCGTCAAGGACCTGAGCGACAGCGTGAAGATGAACGTTACAGCCATCATTGACAGTTCTAAGAACATCCGCGATGAAATTGCCGACACGGCTTCAACGCTCCGCGGACTGATTTCTGATGCGGAAGGCGACATCACGGCTCTGACGCAGCGTCTCGTGAACGACAGCACGATTCTGGCCAACCGCATCCATACCGACAGCACCACGCTGACAACCAAGATGCGTGCAGACAGTACTACATTGGCAAGCCGCATCAATGCCGACAGCATCGCATTGGTGGATAGAATCGTGAGCGACAGCACCGCCTTGAAGGGAATGATCGACACGACCAGCGCAAATGTTCGCAGTGCCTTGGTTGACACGGCAAAGAATCTTCGTGATGCCATCGATGACATCAATACCAATCTGTGTACCACGGTGATGGCTTGCAACGGCATCAAGACGATGCGTGACAGCATCCAGACGAACAAAAACGCCATCGTGACCAATGCCTCGAACATTGCGGCAAATGCTGCTGCCATATCAGATGAAATCAACAATCGTACCACTGCCGACAACGAAATCAAGGGAATTATTAAAGCCGACAGCACCGACATTATGAAGAACGTATCCGATACGGCTTCAGCCATCCGTGCATTGATTACGGGTGCCCACGGTGATGTTGGAAAACTCGATGAAAAGGTTGACAGCTTGAACAATAACCTTTTCGACACCCTACATATTAAATATGTGACGAACACGGTGTTGGCCGACACGATCAAGGATGTACGCGACAGCATCAGCGCCTTGCGCGACAGCATATCCAAGAACTACGTGAAGGATAGCGAATTGTGTACCAAGGTGATGGATTGCGACAAAATCAAGGCGATGCGCGACAGTATCCAGAAGAATGCCTCCAACATCTACGCCGACAGCGTGCTTTTCGCTGGCCGTGTCAAGGATTTGAGCGATAGCGTGAAGATGAACGTGAAGGCCATCCAAGACAGTTCAAAGCATATCCGCGAGGAAATAGGCAGTATGAATGATGATCTTATTGCCCGTCTGAAAGCCGACAGCCTGTTCCAACTCAAGCAGGACACCATCCTCGCCCGATCCATCAAGGACACGGTGGCCAAACATCTGGCAAACAACTCTTCCGCCATCAACAATGCGGTTGATACGATAGCCCAGAACTGGATCAAGGCAGCCGCAGCCGACAGCTTGATCAGCGCCCGCGAGTTGGGCGACTCCCTGAAGAACTTCCGTGAAGGTACGATTGCCAACGTGTTGGACAGCATCAGCGCATTGAAGGACAGCGTGGAACACAACTACGTTTCCAACTCCGATCTCTGCACCAAGGTTACTACGTGCGTCAACAGCCAAATCAGCAATCTTCGCGACAGCGTGAACACCTTGTATGTCCATACCACCAAGGCCGCCCTTCGCGACAGCGTGGCCGGACAAATCCACGATAGTCTTTCAACTTTCTCCTCAACACTTCATACCCATGCCAACAAGACTCTCCTCGATACTTACACGCAGACCGAAGCAGACTTGGCAGACGCTGTGGTCAAGAAACACGAACATTCCAACAAGGACATCCTGGATGCTACCACAGCTTCTTACACGACAGCAGAACAGACCAAACTCACCGGCATCGCAGAAGGTGCCGAAGTGAACGTGAACGCCGACTGGACAGCAACATCAGGTGACGCACAGATTTTGAACAAGCCCACCACGATCAGCGGCTACGGCATTACCGACGCTAAGATAGATATGACGAAGAAGCAAGTCATTATGGGAACCGACACCCTTGACGTTTCTGACGCCGCCAAGGATGGCAAACTCACATTGAAGGTGAATGGCGACTCTATCGGTTCTTTCTCCGCTAATCAGGCAACCAACACCGAAATCAATATCAAGTGCAGACAAACATCTGTCCGTCTTAAGTTGACGGAAGAAACAGTGGATACGCTTTCCGTAGGTATGGTATTGGCTATTCCTACCAACTTCAACGCAGTGGATTCTGTTGACCACCTTATTCAACTTTATATCAATGGTGTATATGTTGGCGATACCGTGGATGGTGTACTTGTCTATAGCAACGGCAAGTTGACTTACGATGCCACCAAGAATGACAACAAAATTCTTGTCGCCGATGAAAGAATCCAGGTAGTTTATTGGGTAAAATAGAAAATAGTGATCAGTGATCTGTGAACAGAAAAATCAATTCCCCTCCTTTCAAGGAGGGGTGGCCGACAGGCCGGGGTGGTTGTCTAACAATTGACGCGACCTCAATTCCCCTCCTTGAAAGGAGGGGTGGCCGACAGGCCGGGGTGGTAATTCAGTCCACTGTTCATCGTTCACAAATAACATACAAAGGTTATGAAACAAACTAAAACAAATATATCTTGGGCCTTTCTTGCCCTGCTTCTTGGCTTACTTTGGATGCCTAATGCGGTACGGGCACAGGTTGAAGACGGTACCGCCGAAAACCCTTTCCTAATTGAGAATGAACAGGAACTCTGGGATTTCCACGATTGTATGGTGCCGGGCAGCACCTTCTATTTCTATGAAGGTTCCTATACAATGAGTAAGCCCACTGGAACCGATGGGGTTGATTACATAACCATTCCTTCCGGTTGCAAGGGCATGTATGTGAAGCTGACCACCGACATTGTCATTAACAAAGGCAACGTGGCGGGCTGCAACGGCATTAAGGATAGTACTTGGAAAGCATGGACCCCGATGGAAATCTTTAACGGCCACTTTGACGGCGGCTACCACGTGGTGTCTGGCCTGTTTTGTACCGATAGAGACAGCAGCTTGAACAAAATCCATGAGCGCGGCTTCTTCACGCAAATTAGCGATAGCTCCAGTGTGAGCCGTTTGGGCGTGGTGAACTCCTACATCTCCGGTGCCAAGGCCGTGGGCGGCATTACTGGCTACCTCATTAACCACTCCACCGTGGAAGAGTGCTTCTTTGAAGGTACGCTCGAATCTTATGACGTGAATACCGGCGGTATTGTGGGTATCAGCGAAATGACTACCGACATCCGCAACTGCTATTCTTCTGGACGTATCTATGCGACGAGACACTATGTGGGCGGTATTATTGGTAATTGCCACACATTCACCAATGTGACTAACTGCTACTCCAATATGATGATTATGAGCGATGGATCGCTGACTGGTGCCATTTATGGTTATAATAACGGAATGGGCAATGTGACCAACTGCTATTACGACAAGCAGCTGTCCACCTTGAACACGGACTTTAATGTGCCCGGTTTGCTCACGCGCACGATGACGAATGCCTCCTGGCAGGTGTTGGGTGACCGATTTGAAACGACCGAGAACTATTACCCGCATATTAAGGGTTTTAGTATGGGCAGCCCGATGGTGGTGATGTCTGTAACCCCAATCTTTTTGAATGCTACGGATGACGACAACTATGAAAAGGTGGATGAATTGGCCAACGATTTTGATTTGGGTGGCGCAAGCTCCGGTGTCGTATGGTCTGCCACTTCCTGGAATGATGCCATTACGGTGGAAGACGAATCCTACCACGCCACGGTAAACAAGGAGGGCGTTGTGGATTTGATTGCCCGTATGGACACCCTGCAGCGTACCTACATCATTATTCCGCACAAGGCCCCCTTCTTGGGCAGCGAGGAAAATCCCTTTATTATCGACAACCTCACCGACCTCACCAATTTCCGTAACGGCATTAACGGCGGTTTGGATTTTATCTATCGAAGATTTAATATCGCCTACACAAACCTGCCCAATATCCATTGGCTCCAAACCTCGGATATTGATATGGCTTCCGTGGCCAATTGGATTCCGATTGGAAATGCAGAAAAACCGTTTAAAGGGTATTATAATGGAGGAGACAAAAAAATCACGAAGTTATATTGCTCAACAAAAAATGTATATAGCGGACTTTTTGGTTATGCAAGTGATGCTAATTTTTCAAACCTTATTTTATATAAAGATACTTTTACCAATGCCACGTTAGATTTAGGTGCTTTGTGTGGATATATTAAAAATTCCCATGTTACGAATTGTATTGTTCAGAATTGCTATGTGGAAAGTAATGCAAACAATACAACTTATGGAACAGGAGGAATATGCGGACGAGCAGAAAATATAACTATTGATCATTGTACAAATGATTATAGTAATGTTTATGGCTATTATCATTCTGGAGGAATTATAGGAATAGCAAAATCATCACAAATTAATTATTGTCATAATAATGCATATATTACGCATAAAGGTAAAACTGATACATATAGAGTTGGCGGAATCTTAAGTTCTGCAACAAGTTGTAATTTGACTTTTTGCTCAAATAGAGGTGATGTCTTAGCGTATGATGGACCAGGAGGTATAATTGGCCGTTCAGAAGGAACATCAAATGTTAAATATTGTTTCAATGTAGGAAAGATAAGTTCATTTACAAAAGCCTCTTCTGCAGGTGGTGGAGGTATCGTTGGATATAATAATTCTACTTGTAAAGTGTATTATAGTTTTAATACTGGAACCGTAATAGCTAATTATGATTCTCCAGAAGGAACGGGAGGAATTGGAGGTACAGGAGTGAATGTATATCATTGTATTAATGTTGGAAAAGTTGTTGGAGGAAATAGTGGCAATACTTATTCTGGCCTTACTAAAGGCACTTCTAGTTATTCTTATAATACAGGGCGTGTTGAAGGTGAATACAATATTTATCCAATTTCAAATGGAAGCTCTACTGCTTGTTTATTTGATAATAATATGTGTGTAGATCAAATAAGCCAAATATCGCAAGGACGAAGTACCAGTCAGCTTATAGGAACAGCATCTGTTTTTAGAAGTCTTATTAGTAATGCTGAACAAAATAATTGGATTTTTGCAGAAGGAATGTATCCCCGTTTGGCTTGGACAGATTCTTTGGATTGGGCTCGTGACATTGCCATTGCGGCGGCTACGCCTATTCTTCTTACTTCAGAAGATCAGAATGTTGACAAAGTAAAACCTGGTATGAAATTATTGGGTTGTGATAGCAATGTGGTGTGGCAGCAGATGCCACAGGAAGAAGGTGTTCAGGGTGGCTGCCTCTTTGTAGATTTGGCACAGGATATAGCGGACAATGAGTGTGAAGACAATGCCATCATCCCTCATTTGAATGCTGTTTGTATTGGACCTACCACCGTTGGAGCTTATACCAATGGACAGTTGGTAAAGACCGTGGAACTTCGTCGTTATGTGGAGCCAACGAAAGATACGTTGACTATTGACAATTTTGCCGATTTGGATACCTTGCGAAAAGGAGTCAATTCCAACGAGGCATTTTACTATAAGGAGCATCTCTTACCCCGTTATGCCGATAGCATCTATTTTCGGATAACGGCAGATATCGCGATGTCAAGTACTAATTGGGTATCTATAGGAGGAAAAGATCTGTCGTGTCATTTCGGCGGTAATATTTTAGGAGATGGACATACTATTTCCAATTTGAAGTCCAATGGCACCTATGCGGGTCTGTTTGGTCGTTGCTCGGGTTCGTTTAAAGATATACATTTTACGGGTGTTTCTATTACGGGTGGTACCTATCAGGGCGCTTTGTGTGCCGAGATGATTGGGGGTGCCAAAGCCGAAAACTGCACGGTAAAGGGTACCCTGTCAGGAAGCGGCACCAACACCGGTGGCCTGGTGGGTTCTTGTTCTGGCAGTAACTACATAAAGAACTGTATAAATTATGCCACAGTCAGTACCACTTCAACGGGAACTAATGCGGCCTGTGGTGGCTTGGTGGGTACGGGCAATGCCAATACGCTTGCAATCAATTGCCGCAATGCAGGAACTGTTACCGCTGCTTATTGCGTGGGTGGTATTATTGGTAAATCGGGTGTTGCTCAAATATGCTATAATACGGGAGAAGTCATAGGCAAAGGCACTTGTGTGTATATTGGCGGTATTGGGGGTAATGGTACAGTAATCAAGCAATGTTACAATGTGGCTACTATTACCGCTGAACCGGGCAATAGTACTTCCAACCATTATGTGGGCGGTATCGTGGGTAGCGGTAATCCCGAAAATTGTTACAACGCCGGTATCATTTACGGTAACAACCGTAAGTATGTGGGCGGTATTTGCGGTTCGGGGAATCCGAAAAACTGCTACAATTCCAATACGGCCCGTAGCGACGGTACCTACTTGGGCGGTGTTACTGCTTCGGGTAGCCCTGCCAACTGCTACTACGACAACCAGCTCAATATTCCAAATACCGAAATAGCCGGTGCGGTGGGCAAAAGCACCGAGGAGATGCTCACCAATGGTATTCAGATGATTGCCGATACCACCCCATATTTGTGGACATTTTCTGAACTGCTTTATCCGCAGTTGAGTGCGTTTGCGGGCACGGCACCCTCCGTGTCTTCCGTAATGCCGGTGGCGCTCTCCAACGGCGAAACCTGGAAAAACGTGAGCCATTCGTTCTATATGCACGGCTGCAGTGAGGGCGACTGGAACCTGATGCAGGGCAACTGCGTGGCATTGGATACGACTTCCGGCCATTGCCAGACCAATGTCCTTTCCGGCTTCGGCGTGGTACAGTTGGGCGCTTCGGTCAACGATACCGTCTATCGCAAGGTTCGTATTTTGGTCAATATTTCGGAAGAGAACCCCATCGTGATTAAGAGCTATACCGAACTGAAAAACTTCGCCAAGGTTATCAACAGCAGTGTGGGCTACTACAATTCCACGGCACAGACTTTCCACACCACGATGGAAGAGGCGGGAGCCAATATGGTGGAAATCAAGGACGGCGGTCTCGACCTCTTCTTCAAACTGATAGTGGATATTGACGTGCCCGCTTCGGATCCCGTTTGGACGCCTATCGGTGACTATAAGTCCAACACGGCATACCGCTTTAGGGGCGATTTCAACGCTGATCACCATACCATCAAAGGAATGAAGTTCGGGGCTGGCAACTACCAGGGACTTTTTGGCTACACCGACGGTGCCGAGATTTACGACCTCACAATGGACTCCTGCTCAATGACGGGCAACGGCACCTACAAGGGTATGCTCTGCGGTTTGAACAACGGTACGGATATCACCAACTGTAAGGTAATGCACAGCACCGTTTCCGGTGCGAGTATCCAGACAGGTATGCTGGTGGGTAGAAACCAGTATGCCGTCATTGAGAATTGCAACGGCACAAATAATACAATGTCAGCAACGGATGCGAATCAGGGCGATATCTGCGGTTATGACTATTGGGGAACGATAAAGCACTGCACTTCCTCGCACTTCACTCTTTTCGGCAACGGCTCCTACGCAGGGGGCATTAGCGGTCGAAGCGACTATAGTACGACCGACTCCTGCTTGGTGGAAGATTTGCAGGCAACAGGGAAAAGCACGGGTTATGTGGGCGGTATAGGTGGCTCCAATGTGCGTGGTACAGTCAGTCATTGTGAAGTACGCAACAGCAAGATAGACGTGACGGGACCACACGTGGGTGGCATTGTTGGGGAAAATTTCACGAGCAGTTCCTATTCCGGGAATGTGAATCCAGTTGTACAATACTGCAGTACGGAGAATGTCACGGTGAAATCTTCTGGCAATAATGTGGGTGGTATTATCGGACGACATTATGGCAGCAGCAGTGGTGCCACTTGTCAGTACTGTACCACCAATGGCGGTACGGTAACCGGAACGGGCAGCTATACGGGCGGCATCGTAGGCTATGCTTATGATGGAACCAATAAAATACTGAAGTGTACCAACAACAACTCCGTATCCGGTGTGGCCGACGTGGGCGGTGTTTCGGGTTATATTTATTCCACTACCATCGATACCTGTGTGAACAATGCCTCGGTTACCGCCACGGGCAGCTATGCCGGCGGTATCGTGGGTTATAGTTCCTACACCAATTATGTCAAGAACTCCTACAATATCGGAGACGTGAAGGGTACGAGTTACGTGGGCGGTATCGAGGGCTACCAATATAATAGCAATAGCGCATACGTTACCACTTGTTTCAACGAGGGTCGCGTAACGGGTTCCGGCAACTACGTGGGCGGCATTGTGGGACAGCTGGTACACGGCAAGATTACCCACAGCTACAATACGGGTATTGTCAAAGGCAACACCTATGTGGGTGGTGTTATGGGCAACATCACTTCTACCAATCAAACCTCTTCCCTCAACTACAATATCGGCTGGGTGGAAGGCGGCGGCTATATCGGCGCCATCTGCGGCAACGGAGGAGAATCCTATCTGTCAAACAATTTCTACGATAAACAAATGGTTCCCTGCAAGGGTATCAGTTCCGGCATTGTAAACAAGGATGTGGCGGGCACCATAGCCAAAACCACCAACGAAATGCTGAACGAGGAATTGAGTGCCAAGCTTGGAACCGCGAACTGGACATATACGCCGGGTATGTATCCCCGTCTGAAAGTGTGGGATACCACCAACGCGGCCATCACCTCCGTACAGCCCGTGCTATTTCCCTGCACGGAAAGCGATACGGTGTATGCACAGGATGTGCCAGTGGGCGATTACAATTTGTCGGGTTGTGAAAATGGAACGAGTTGGGTGCGCACAGCCGGCAACGGCATAACGGTCAATAACAATTGCACGTTTACGGTGGATGGCCGCAACTATGTGGAAATCGCCAATGTGCGTCAGGGCGATACGATGAAGGTGGTGAAGATGTCATTGGGCATTTCCGAGGAAAATCCCCTCGACATCGTCTCCCTCGAGCAGTTCAAGAAGTTCAGAGATTTGATCAACACGGCCCAGACCTTCTACTACGACGATGTCACCAAGGGCTTCTACGCCGAAGGCAATGAAGACTACGTGAAGATAGACCCCTGTGGCGACAATATGTTCTTCCGCCTGATCACGGACATAGACCTTACGCTGGAAACGGGTGACTGGACGCCCATCGGCAACCGCACGGCGGGTGAGGCCGTCAGCTTCAAGGGCCATTTCAACGGTGCGGACCACACGGTAAAGGGCGTGAAGTTTACGTCTAACAATTCTTATATGGGGCTTTTCGGCCTTTCATACGGTACGATTAAAAACTTGACGGTGGTCAATCCACAGATTTCCGGGGCAGGTCAATATGTGGCTGCCGTGGTTGGCTATAACCGAGGCATCATCGATAACTGCGCTTGCGAAGGCGGCTATGTGAAGGGCAAAAATCAGGTGGGCGGTGTGGTCGGCTATTCCCTATCTTCCCCTATTGACCACTGCCACAACAGCGCCCAGGTTACGGGTGAGCAGAACGTGGGCGGTGTGATAGGTCAACTTTCTGGTGGCTCTATGAACCGCAGCTTCAATATGGGCATTGTCACCGCCACAGGTGGCTCCAGCTATGTGGGTGGCGTGGTCGGTCAGACCAATGCGGGTATATATTACTGTTACAATGTGGGTGCCGTCAACGGCAAGAACTATATGGGCGGCGTGGTCGGCTATTCCCAGACGGAATATGTTAATTGGTGTTACAATGCTGGTTTGGTCAACTCCACCAACGGCTCCAAGACCTACGTTGGTGCGGTGTTATCTACCAATGATACGAAATATTTCCCCACTGCCTGCTATTATGACAAGCAGATGAGCGATGTGCCGGCAGGTATTGGCTATAATGGTCAGATCGACAATGTGGGCAAGACTACGGGATTCTTTACCGAGGAAATGATTGGAGAAGAATCAGGTACGAAATCGGGTCTGGGCACCACCGAGTGGGTGTATGAAGAGGGCAAATATCCCTACCTGAAGAGTAGGGAGGATCTGGATGCCTCCGTGGCCTCCGTGCAGCCGGTATATATCACCGAGCACTTGAAGTGCCGTGAGCTTTCGCTACCGTTCACGGTAAGCACCTTAGATGATGTGGCGTGGTCGCGCCGCGGTTCAAGCTATGCCCTGGATTTGGAAAATATTTCCGAGGGTAAGGTGGGCGTTTCCATCTGCGGTGAGGATACCTTGCAGGTGAAGAAAAACAATGTTGTGAAGCTTGTGCCGCTCTATGTGGAGAAGATGGCCGCCGCCGCTGTGGTGGATACCGCCTGTGACGGCTATTATCGCTGGGCTGCCAACGGTCGTTACTACACGCAGAGCGACTCCATCACCATCGCCTTAACCGTTACGGAGGGCTGCGACAGCTTGATGTCCCTCTACCTGACCATTCCGCCGGTTATGACCATCAAGATGAAATCCGAAAACTATACCTGCTACGAATCCACCAATGCGTATGCGGAAGCAACGGTGACGGGCGGCTTCGAGCAGGGCTACCTCTACAGCTGGATCAATGAGGACGGAGTGGAAGTTTCCACTACCAATAGGATCGACCTTGCCACCTGTGGCGAGTTGTTCGGTCCGGGAACTTACCACCTGAGTGTCCGTGACGCGGTGCATCAGTCTTGCGAGAAGACTACGGAGGTTACCATCACGCGTCCGGATTCCTTGCAGATTGCGGTAGATTTCTCTGACGGAATGTGCTACAATCAAAACGACGGTTATGTGGCTATTGACGTGAAGGGCGGCACGATGCCGTATGTGGTTTCTTGGGGCGGCGGCTCTATGGATGTTTCCGAAGCCAAGAAGGACACCATTACGGGTTTGGCCGCGCGTACCTATACCATTACGGCTACCGATGCCAACGGTTGTGTCGTTGACACGGCTGGCGTAGATCTTACGGAAGATGCCACGGAATATGCTGTCACGGCTTTCGCGGTGAACAAGATGTACGACGGCATAGGAGAAAATCCAGCCCGCTATATCCTGAAGATAGGAACGGGTGCGGCCGACACCTTGGCTTCCGACAGTTGTAAAGTGTTGGCCAATGGCGACACGCTCCGTGCGCACGTCTCCCTGACCGATTCGGTAAAGGATGTCGTTTCTTTGAGCAATCTCATTACCTGCACCATCACGAGTGAGGAAGGCGAGGACGTGACCTGTCGTTACAACGTGACCACGCACAACAGCAACGTCATCATCAGCAAGCGTGACGTTATTCTGACTTCCGCTTCCGCACAGAAGGAGTATGATGGCAGCCCGCTCACTGCTCCTACGGTAACGGTTAGCGGTTCTGGCTTTGTGGGCGAAGAGGGTGTTGAAAGCTACAATGTAACCGGCACGCAAACCGAAGCGGGTGCATCTCTCAACACTTTTGAATATACATTGAACGCCAATACCAATCCCGACAACTACCAGATTAGCAAGGTTGAAGGTACATTGGTGGTCGGTCCTAAGGGATTCCTGACTGTGGTTGCCAATTCAAATGCCAAGGTGTATGACGGCACACCTCTGACGGATCCAGGTTATACGTATATTTTCCCCATAGACGTCATTGGTGCGAATGATACCGTGATAGCCGTTGTGTCGGGTACGATTACCGATGTCGGCACGCAAGTCAACACCCTTGACTCTTCCAGCATTAGGGTCTTAGATAAAACGACATCAGCTGACCATACTGCCAATTACAAATACGCTCCGGTGGTCCACGGTACATTAACTATAACGCAACGCAACGTCACCGTCACCACGGCAGAAGGTTCCAAGGTATATGACGGCATAGCACTCACCAATGCGAATGTCACCATTTCCGGCGATGGCTTTGTGGAGGGCGAGCTGGCTTCCTGTACCGCCACAGGTACCATTACCAATGTGGGCGAAACCGACAATAACGTTGAAATTGTTACGACAGGGGCGTTTAAGCAAGCTAACTACGATATCGACACCGTACTGGGCAAGTTGACGGTAACGCAACGTTCGCTCAATATCATTGGTGATTCTCGTTCTATCGCATACGACGGTCAGCCGCATACCTTGAATGCCTACACGGCGCCCAACCTTGTCAGCGGACACGTTATCAGTGGCATCAGCTATCTGGCCGAAGGCAAGGACAAGGGTTCATACCTTGGTGCGTTCACTGGTACGGAAAGCGTGGTCATCAAAGACGCTTCCGACAATGTGGTCACAGGCAACTATGATATTTCCTTCACCCCGGGTACACTCACGATCGGACAGAGCGTGCTGCCTTTGGTGGTGAAGTCCAACACCAACAGCTTTATGTACGACGGACAGTTGCACAAGTACCAGGATTACACGGTGCTGTACAACAGTACGGCCGTTCCATACACGAGCCCATTGCACTATATGCTGCCTACGGGAGACGAACTGGTCATCACGCCGAAGGACAAGGGTGCTCTTGGTGTAACTCACGTGACGGAAAGCTGCCCCAACAACTTCAGTATCACTTTGACCAACCAGTCATTCTACAGCTCCATCACCTTGGATACGGGAAGAATCAACATTACGCCGCGACTGGTAGAGTTGCGTTCCAATGGCGAATGGTCGCTCTATACGGGTATGGCCATCCCCACGGTGAAGCACGATACCTGTGTGCAACGCTCGGGTTACGGATTCCCGGTAGGTGAAGGCGTGACTTGTACCATCACGGGCAGCCAGGTGGAAGTGGGAAGCAGTCCGAACACGTTCACTTATACCTATAATTCAGGCACTCAGGAGTCAGATTATGACATTAGTATACATAATGGTACGTTGACAGTGGCCAAGGCCCCGTTAAAGATCGTTGCAGTGGATACCAACAAATATTACGGTGAGGAAAATCCGAAGTTTGTCTATAGATTCGAGGGCTTTGTCAACGGCGAAGACACTTTGCATAACGCACCATTTTTACCTACCTCCACACGTCCGGTGCTGACCACGACGGCCGAACTCAATTCACCTTCCGGCCAGTATCCGATCAACGTGGATGTCACGGGTGTGGAATTCCAGAACTATGTGGTAGAACCGCAGGATGGAATACTGACTATTCGAAGACGTCCGTTGAAAATCCAAGCTCTTTCTGTAACCGTTACTTACGACGGCGTACAACACACTTGGGTAGAGTCGGCCGCTCCTCACTATGAAATTCTGCCGGTCGAACACGGTGGACTTTTGGCGAAGGATAGTGTGAAGTCCATCATTATCGCCGGTTCCCGTACCTTGGGTGGCGTATCTCAAATTGAACCCTCCGGCGTATTGGTAAACCATTATGGCGTCGGTTCTCACGGTCAGGACTCCACGTGGGACATTACTTCCTGTTATGAACCCGAGTATATCAACGGTAAGCTGACCATCACACCGGTGGAAATCACACTGCAGCCGATTGGATACGAACACGACTTTGACGGCCATACGTATAATTCTAGTTATACAGATGCTCCGCACTACGTGCTGACGGGTACCTTGGTGCCTAATGATACCATCCTCGGTATGGTCATTAACGGTAGCCGCTCCGCTTACGGCAAGACCCCGTTCGTGATTGACAGTGCAACCATTCAGATTGTCAACAAGGTAGAAGAACCAAACTATGAGGAACCAACCCATTTCCGCAATGCCGGTTATCACATTACCCTGCTTACGGACACGTTGAGCATCAACCACCGTTCGACCCCTTACGAGATTACGATGCAGGGCAAGAGCGATTCCCTCGTGTATAACGGACAGCTCCAGAGTTACTCTGGCTGGGATACCACTAAGTTTGAGTTCGACGGCTTCATCTATGAGGTGGTGGATGTCACCTCCAAGATGACCAACAAGGATACGGTGAACACATATACCACGGTGATATCCGGAACGGCAAGAGTTTTGGGCGAAGGTGGTGAGGACGTTTCCGCCGAATTTAATGTCACTACCAATCCCGGCACGGTGAAGATTACGCCCAAACCGCTGAAACTTACCGCATACGGTGTGGATGTCGAGTATGACTTCCTGGAACACAGCTACAAGGATAATCTCCATCCCTATTGCTGGGCAGAGGGTCTTTGCGCAGGACATACCATCACGAAGATTGCCCTCACGGGCGAGCGTACCGCGGTGGGACGTGAGGATATCAGAATTATCACAGATTCCATTGTAATTGAAAATTCGCAAAAGAATGCTGTGACGAAAAACTATAAGATTTCGACCATAGATAGTGCCATCCATATCCGTGACCGTGTCAACAAGGATACCTTCCGTTTGGTATCAAAGAGCCAAACGCTTGTCTATGACGGTGCGTCACATACACTCACTGGTTTCGATACGTTGCGTTTTATGGTTCGTGCAAACGATGCGCAGCACACGCCCGTTTACTTTACCATTGACGGTGTTGCGGCCACGACCATTTCTTCCACATCTGTCGGTGAATATGTGAATGCCATCACGGGTACCCCGGTTGTCAAGGATGCTTCCCTTGCTGATGTGTCGGGCAGTTTTGTCGTGCTTGCCGATACGGGTAAGATGACGATTACGAAACGGTCTATCACCTTCACCGCAAGGGACACCACCTTCTACACGGACGGCTATCCTCACAGCAGTGCCGATATGCATGACCCGAAATACACCATCTCCGGTGCGGGTCTTGCCGCCGGACATACTGCTGAGGTGACGGTCACAAGTGAAAGCATATCTTCACTCGGCAGTACACCAATCAATATCACCAACGTTGTCATCAAGGATGCCGGAAGCAATGTGGTTACAGACAATTATGATGTAAGTACAGTTCCTGGAACATTGAAGATTGAGGGTTATTTGGAAGCCATTACTATCTCTTCCGCCTCTGCGGAATTTGAAGTGGATGGAACACGTCACAGAAAAGAGGTGTATGCGGTAACCTTTGGTGGAGATACTGTCTCTGCAGACGGCACAGGCAAAATCTTTACCCTTTCAACAGGAGATAAACTGACTATTACTCCGACAGCTACTGGTGTAAGAGTGTTGACAGACAATGCCGAACACAACAACACCTTCATTTATACGTTAGAGCACAATACCCAGTATATTGGAACGCGTGACACCACGTTTGGCACACTCAAGATTTACGATAGCTTACATGTAGTCACTACCTCTATAGAACCGGTGACTTGCAATGGATATACAGACGGTAAGGCGACCTTTACGATAACGGGTGGTAAGACTAACTTGGGCAAGTATAAATACAAATTGGATACCGAAGAAGAAGTGGAAACAACCAGTCCCGTTAGCTTGACAGGACTTGCGTATGGAGATCACAGCTTCTTGCTGACGGACAGTTTGGGTTATACGAGAACGGTTAATTTCACTATTGACCAACCTGAATCATTGACGCTTTCATTGACTGGTGATAATGAAGTTTGTAGCGATGGTACTATTATGGCTACGACTACTGGCGGTAACGAAGGCGTCAAAACTTTCGAGTTGACGGGATCAAGTGAGACGTGGTCCAACAACAATGGATTGTTTAATGGTCTGCCCAATGATACCTATACGGTAACCGTTACCGATGTGAAAAATTGTCAAGTTTCAGATAATTTCACCTTGGAAGGATCTACTTACACCATGCCGTATGGTCTTACCAAGATGGGATCACTCACGCAGTATGCAAAGGATACCACCGTGGATAGAAAAGGCAATCTGACCCGCTTCCCATCGTTGTTACCTACGGGACAACATATTGAACAACCTTCTTTAAGTGCTGTGTCGGCAACGCAAGTATCAGGAGGTCTCAATGTGTCTGTGCAAGTCATATCACCAACATTCGCTCCGGTTCTTGAATTCCAAGTTTCAACGAACTCTGATTTTGAAAATGCTTACACCTATAAGGTAGTACAGGTAACTGAGGGTACGAAGACTCATAAGTTTGAATTACCGGCAGGAGACTATTATGTTCGTGCAAAACTTTATAACTGTAATGATTTGGACGGTGTTATATCTACGCGTTCTGGATCAATAAGAGTAAATTAGCATTTATTTGTAAATAATTCAAGGGCTTCGTTTCATTGAAAACGAAGCCCTTTTTTATTCTTTTTAGATCAAGCCGACATAACCACCCCGGCCTACGGCCACCCCTCCTTTTTGTTGTGTGTCTCAGACTAATTTACATATTTCAATCCATTGGACTACACAACAAAGGAGGGGAATTATCATCATCTTTTAAACCTTCATACCCTTTTGCCTTTGGACGCTGCTGTAGGCCACCACGCATTCACAGCCCGTGCCGCACCGGATGTTGGCAATCCTCCCCGCGGCACTTTATATCCTCCGCCTTCTAAGCGGATTGCGTGACAAATCGAGGTGGGTGGCGGCGTTAAGAACGCTGGCTGTTTGAGCAGGCCGAGCCTGCGAGGCCAGCGAGTTTCAGCGTTTAGCTGACAACTGCCCGATTTGTAGCAAACGCTTAGTCAGCGGAAAACCTTTCTTTGGTTACTTTCTTTGGGTGGCAAAGAAAGTAACGGAAAAGAAAAGCATTTTCGAGTAAAAAAATAAAAAAGGCAGCCCTTACCGACTGCCTTTTGTTGAAATATCTGAGCTTAAAGCTATTTCTCAATTCTGATACGCGCATCCACGGCGGTCAAGCCTTTGGCTGTACCCAATAAAGGATTGAGGTCCATTTCGGCGATTTCCGGTGCGGCTTGCACCAAGGCGGAAACACGGGCTACCGTTTCTGCAAACTTGTCTTCATTGACGGGTTCTTGTCCACGAACACCCTTGATAATCTTGTAGCCACGCAGCTTCTGAATCAGCGACTTGGCTTCTTCGGCATTAACGGGTGCCAAAGCGGCTTGTACGTCTTTCATCACTTCTACGAAAATACCGCCTAAGCCAAACAACACCTGATGACCGAATTTGGCTTCTCTTGAGGCACCAATGAACACTTCGGTACCAAACAGCATAGGATACATTTCCACTGCATAGGTCTCGGGAATCTTAATCAAACGGTTGAATTCACGAATGACGGTCTCTTCATCCTTCACATTCAAGACAACCCCGCCAACATCAGATTTGTGGACAGGTCCGACGACTTTCATCACCAACGGATAACCAGCTTGGCGGGCAAAGTCAACGGCTGCCTTTTCATTATCCACTTCCACTTCCATTTTGCGGCCGATGCCGGCAGCATCCAACAGCTGACGGATTTCGGTCAAGCCGAGATAGCCGTTTTCGCAGTGATCAACCACCTGACGGATGGCTTTCACGTCAATGTCCGGCATAACGGGGTTGATGGGCTGTGGCTTGGGGGTGTTGATAACTTTGGCCAAAGCGTTGCCGAATACGCATTCTTCAGGGAAGTTGATACGTTTTTTATTATTGATGAAGTCCGCGATTTCGTCTTTCACATTGATGATGGAAGGCAGAATCGGGAAGATAGGTTTCTTGCAAGTCTTCATCTTCTGGTCAAGTACATCATATACTTCCCAGTTGGCGAACAATCCTGGAGAACCGAAGATGACGCACATGGCATCTACGTCGAACTTGTTTTCGCAGTAATCAATGATGGTGCCTAATTGTTCGGCAGTACCAGTGGCCAAGAAGTCGATAGGGTTGCCTACGGAAGAGCCGGCAAACAATTTTGTGAGCAGTTCTTCGGCGGCGGGACCTTCCAAGTGCGGTACGTCCAAACCATTGTTGGAAAGCACGTCGGTGAGCATAACGGCAGGACCGCCGGCGTGGGTGATGACGGCAATGCGCTTGCCCTTGACTTCGGGGTGCATAAAGATGGCGCAAACTGTGGTCAGTTCCTCGCGGTTGTGGCAACGAACGATACCGGCCTTGCGGAATAATGCGTCAACAGCCACATCGGAAGTGGCCAAGGCGCCCGTGTGTGATGAAGCGGCACGGCTGCCTGCGGCGGAACCTCCCGATTTGATGGCGGCGATTTTACAGCCCTTGCCAATCAGTGAAGTGGCGTGTTTGAGCAAACGTTTCGGGTCGGAAACCTTTTCCATATACAGCATAATGACTCTGGAGCTGGTCTTGGGGTCGAAAGTCTCGTCCAAGTGTTCCAAAACGTCTTCGATACCTGTTTGTGCAGAGTTGCCGACGGCCCACACGCTGTTGAAGGACAAACCGTTGGTGATGCCGTATTCCTTGATGAAAACGGCGGTGGCGCCTGAACCCGTGATGAAGTCAACACCTTGAGGGTTGAGTGGCGGAATGGGGGCGTCAAAAGCACCGCAATAGTTGGTGTTCAAAAAACCGGTGCAGTTGGGTCCGATCAAACTGCCCTGAACGCTGTTGATGGTGTCGGTGATATGCTTTTCGAAAGCGGCACCTTCGGCATTCTCTTCGCCGAAACCTGCGGAAAGAATGATGAAACCGCGGGTGTTCTTCTGCAATGCCAATACGTCAACGGTGGATGGACAATATTTGGCGGCGATGGCCAAAATGGCGCAATCCACTTCCGGCAACTCTTCCACCTTGTGATGGCATTTGATGCCCTGCACTTCTTCTTCTTTCGGATTGACGGCATAGACAGTGCCTTTGAAATTGCTGTTGAGCAGGTTGCTCAGTACTTTTCCGCCGGGTTTGTGTACATCGTTGGACGCACCCACCACGACGATGCTTTTAGGATCTAATAGTTTAGGATTAATCATGATTATTATTTTTGATTATTGATTTGCAATGAATATTTATAGTCCCAAATCCTTGATGATGGACTGGATTTTTTCGGCAAGTAGAGCGTTGGTGGACTCATATTCCGATGTGTTTGGCAATGTCCCCACCACGCCGAAGTAGAATTTGATTTTGGGTTCGGTGCCGGAAGGTCTTACCGTGATTTTCGACAAGTCGGCAGTGAAGAATTGCAGCACATTCGATTTCGGCAGCGTGATGGCTTCCTGCGTTCCCTTTTCGAAATTGTAGGAAATTCCAGCTTGAAAATCCTTCATCATCAATACTTTCTGGCCATTGATTTCTTTTGGGGGATTATTCCTGAAATTGACCATCATTTGGGCGATTTCCTCTGCGCCGCTCTTGCCCTGCTTGGTGAGCGAAAGCAATTCTTCCTTGTAAAATCCGTATTGATGGTAAATTTCGATCAGCATTTCATATAAACTCTTTCCCTGGGCGGCGTAGAATGCCGTCATTTCTGCGATGAGGCAGCAGGCAATCACGGCGTCCTTGTCGCGTACGAAGTCGCCGGCCAGGTAGCCGTAACTTTCCTCGCCACCGCCGATGAAGGTCTTTTTGCCTTCAAATTCCTTGATTTTTTCGGCAATATACTTGAATCCCGTCAGCACATCTTCGCAAGGCACGTTGAAACAGAAAGCCATACGCTCAATCAGTTCCGTGGTGACAATGGTTTTGACGATGAATTGCGAGCCGTTAAGCTTGCCAAGTTCCTTCCATTGTGAAAGCAGGTAATGGATGAGTAGCGAGCCGGTCATGTTGCCGTTCAGCAGAATCATCTCGCCCTTGTCGTTGCGGATGGCGATACCCACGCGGTCGGCGTCGGGGTCGGTGGCCAATACCAAGTCGGCCTTTTCGGCTTCGGCTTGCGCGATGGCTAAAGTCAGGGCGCTTTTTTCTTCAGGGTTGGGCGATTTTACAGTGGGGAAGTTGCCGTCGGTCACCGCCTGCTCCTTGACGATACTCACATTTTCAAATCCGTACATTTCCAGGGCTTTGGGCACCATCGTGATGCCGGTGCCGTGCAGCGGAGTGTATATGATTTTCAAGTTCTTCTGGGCGGCAATGGCCTCGGGGTGCAGCGACAACCCGTGTACCAAATTCAGATAAGCTGCGTCAAGAGAAGAGTCAATCGTATGGACTTTCTCGGCTTTGCGTGTCCACTGAATATCATGAATCGTTTTCACCAAATTCACCTCGGTGATGGTGTTTTTGTCGTGAGGTGGCACCAGTTGGCCGCCGTCCGACCAGTAAACCTTGTAGCCGTTGTATTCTTTCGGATTATGGGAAGCCGTCACCATCACGCCCGCCTGGCAGTGCAGATGGCGTACTGCGAAAGAAAGCACCGGAGTGGGGCGTAGGGCCGGGAACAGGTGGCAGGTAATGTCGTTGGCGGAAAGGACATCCGCGGTGATATCGGCAAAATATTGACTGTTGTTGCGCGAATCAAAAGACACCGCGACACTGATGTCTTGGCCCGGAAATTGTTTTTTCAGGTAATTGGCCAAACCCTGGGTAGCGGCGCCCACCGTGTATTTGTTCATCCTGTTGGTGCCCACGCCCATAATGCCGCGAAGGCCGCCCGTGCCGAATTCGAGGTCGCGGTAGAAGGCCTCCACCAATTCGTCGGGATTATTTTGCAAGAAGTTTCTTATTTCTTGTTTTGTGGCTTCATCGTAGTCGTCATTCAGCCATAAATTGACGCGTTCTTCTATCAGTTTGTCCATTATCCTTAATATTTAATAATCCATCTTGCAAAAATAGTAAAAAAATCTTTATGTGGTTGACACTTTTATTGACATTTTGTTTTCTTTTGATTTTGGGCGGCCCGGCACCTGGCGGTGCCGTCGCGCTTTCCGCTTTACTTCACTTGGCGGCTGCCACGCCCGTGATGGCGGAAAAGTAGCTCCCGCTGGTCGCTCTTTTCCGCCAACGGCCGTAAGGCAGCCGCCCGCGTTTCGTGCCCGCTCCAATCGCTGCCGCAGGGGTAGGGTTGAGGTAATAGGGTATAGGGTTCAAGGTTTAGACGTGAAGGAAGCGATGATGCTGATTATTCCCCTCCTTTCAAGGAATCGACGCATGAGCAAACACAGAGTTTAGGGTTCAGTGGACATAATTCAGGATAGATAATGCCTTAATTTCTTAATTCTAATCACTAATACCCTAATCCTTACTTTTTTCGTCTAACCCTTCAATTTCCTCTTCCGTAAGACCAGTAAATTCTGAAATTAAAGCGATATCAAGCCCTTTAGACAACATATTACGGGCAATGAGTATTTTACTTTTTGCTTCACCTCTCGCTTCACCTCTCGCTTCACCTTCCGCTCTACCTTTCTCAATCCCTTTCTCCATCCCATCCTGGAACGCCTCATCACGAACTAGTTCCATACCGCTCTGCACGTCGGCATAATCCCAAATGCTCTTCTTGTACTCGTCCTTTTCCATATCGCTGAATTTTTTGTAGTTGCAACGCCTGAACATCGTCTCGAAAAAGGAATTTCCGCTCGCCTGCTGCGGCAGCTCCGTCATCTTGCGCATGTTGTTGAACACGTGGGCCAAGATTTCCTGTTCCGTCTTCGGGACCTTCTTTTCGCGTGCAAAGATACCTAATTCTACGATACAAAACGTCGGGTTGTCGGAAATAATGTTGCCGAAGTCGTCCTTGTAGTTCACGAACCACACCTTTTCCCCACGTTTCAGGGCCAGTCTGTCGGGATGCTCCATAAGGCAGACCACGCACACCTTCGCAATATGGTATTTTTTGTCCTTGACGGTGATGGAGTTGCTGATGAGGCGGCTGGCGTAGGCAAGGCCCCTTTCGATGGGAAAGCGCTGCCGAATCTTCTGCATCTCCACCACGAAGTAGTCGTTGCGCTCGTTCTTGCACAGCACGTCGAACACCACCTTGCGGTCGTATTCGTCCAGTCCCACCACCTCGTTGGGAAGGTACTGCACTTCGGAAATCCTTCCAAATCGCTCCGACACGAAAAGGTTGAGCATATATTTCAGTTCCTCCTGGCAGCCGTCGAGGCCAAACACACGCTTAAAGCCAAAATCGGACAGCGGATCAATGTAGCAAATCTGTTCATCAAAAATCTTTTCTTCCATAAGTTCAATATTGATAATTAATATTGTAGAAAATAATAATTATTATTTTCATTATCACGTTGCAAAAATAAACATAAAAACGATACAATCATACCATTGTTGATAAATTGTTATTTTGATAAAAATCAGATTGATAGGAAATTAATATTAACAAACGAAAAATTGATTTGTTAAATTAGAAAATAACAAATAGCAACAGATGCGTAGCACATAGAAGTTAGGGTTGAGGGTTAAGGGGTTAGTAGTTGGAATTATGAATTAAGAAATTAATAGCTTAATAGATTAATTGGATTTCTCTGTTAAACCTTGTTGAGATTCCGCTGTTTTCCCCTTACGTCAGAAATACGGAATGGTTGCGTGCCTTGTAGGTGTGATGGCAGCGGCGCAAAATAGGAAGTTAATGCACGTATGGGGTGCTGCCGCCACTTCTTGTCTAATGAATCGTCACCATTCCGCCGAAGGTAGGGAAGGCGGAATCTCTTTACAAATCAAAAAGTGATATTCCCGTATTTTTGTAATTAAAAAATGTTTTTTATAATAAACATAATTTACAGAAAATTGTTTTATATAAAAAACGATTTTCTGTGTTTAATTCATTATTCATTGGAATTGTTTAATATAAAAAGCCAAAGGCCCAAAGTGGTATTTTCCTATAGGTGGCGATATCAATTTCGTCTGCGGCAACGTAGGCGTTTTCGACATTTTTCACTTGTTCGAATCCTTTGTCTGCACCACCCACCTCAATGATAATATCCTTATCTATACGAAAATCCCCGTTTTGCAAGCCACCATATTCTACAATATGGCCTGCTGCTGAAAGCTGGTTGCAAAAGAAAGTTTCTCTAACCGTTCCTATTTGTGGAGTTGATGATGATAGCGCATAAAGAAGATTGCTGTTGTCGAGCAGGATTTTGTCGGGTTTTTGTAAGTTCCCGAAATTGTCCACATCGGCAATGAGGCGACGTATTAACGAGGCCTCTTCGAGATTCTTGAAATATCGAAGCAGGGTTAGTCTTTGAAGCCCGACATCCTTGGAAAGCTTAGACACATTTACTTCATACGGAACCATCTGGGAAATGAGTTGCAAGAGTTTGCGGATCTTGCGTGTGTTGCTCAGTTCCAGATTGCGATATTGTGTCAGTTCCACGTCAATGATATAATTAACCACCGATTCAACTTGTATGGGATATACTTTGGGGCTTTCGAAATAAAACGGGTAATAACCCGAGGAAAGATAGTGGTGAAAATGTTCCAGCGGATGGCATACAGACTTTACCTTCCGGCAAAATTCATTGGGCTTGGCCAGCAATTTTTGCAGAGAAATGGGATTTATCTTTATGCCTGATACAAACCATAAATATTCACGGAAAGACAGTCCGGGCATTTCATATTCCACCATTCTCCTTGACAGGTCTGAATGTCCGTCATTTATTTGCAGCAATGAAGAACCGCTGATGACGAGGTGTAGGTCTTTGTGAAGGTCGTAAATTTCCTTTATTTCGCTACTCCAATTATTGTATTTGTGGATCTCGTCAATAAACAGATGGGTGCCGCCCCAGGCACAAAACCTGTCGGCCAGTTCCACCAAACTGTGTGAAGCGAAGAAACCCGTGTCGGCCGAGCAATAAAGGACGTGTTGGTCGTCTGGTGCAAAATGTGTCTTGATGTATTGCAGCATCATCGTGCTTTTGCCAACTCCTTTGGCTCCCTTGATGGCAATGAGACGAAGCGACCAATCAATCCGGCGGATGAAATCTCGAAAGTAGGTCATCGGGACGGCTTCCAAATATTGATTATGACGTTCAAACAAAGTATTCATATTTTCTTATTTGTTTTTTAGAATGCAAAAATAATAAAAAAATCATTCTCTTTTATAAAAAAGTGTTTTTTATAATAAACAAAATATATAGAAAATTGTTTTATACAAAAAACAATCATCAATATTCGTAAAAATATAAAGACGAGAAGGTTGCGATGATGCTTATTAATTTCCCTCCTTTCAAGGAATCGACGCATGAACGAACACAGAGCCAAGCTTGCTTTTCCGTTACTTTCTTTACCACCCAAAGAAAGGTTTTTCGCTGATGTAGAGACGTGGTGCGCCGCCAATTCCCCTCCTTTGTTGTGTAGTCCAATGGATTGAATATAAAGTAGTCTGAGAT
>JAKSNE010000079.1 GCA_024400135.1 Paludibacteraceae bacterium | reverse complement strand
GGCGTTTGACATTCGCAGATAGTGGTATCGGTGATGAAGTGATAAGTCGGATAAACGTTTAGAGTTAACTCATAAATACTATCGCAACCGGTAACTGCCTCAAGGCTATCGTAATAAACGCCCGGTATCTCAAGGTTACGACCATGCCATTGAACGATGGTACCTTGCGGGATAGACTTATTCTCACGGTAGTAGTACGATTGCGACACATTAACTACCCATTGGTAGATACTATCGCAACCCTTTGCCGTTGTGAGGGAGTCGGTATAAACGCCCGCCTTGGTAATCCACTTACCTCCCAACTCAATAGAATCACCTTGACAGAGAGAAATAGTGCTTGGGAAGAAGTATGACGGATCCATCGTTACCACGAGGGTATAGACACTATCCTTATAATCGCGCGCGTAATATTTATATAGGTCTGCTGTCGCCGTTGTGCGTAGGCTGTCCACATATACGCCCGCATTCCAGATGGCTTGCGACTGTACGTGTCCATCAGTCCACGTGTGTTGATAAGCCACGTCGTGCGGTTGGCAGATGTGAATACTATCGCGGAAGGAATAAGTCTTATCTACGAATAGGCGCAAGGTAACGATACTATCGCAACCGCAGCCGACGGTCTTGGTGGTGTCGTCATAGATACCCGCAGCCGTACGGTATTTGCCGCCCCATAAGATAGAGTCGTGGTCGGAGATATGCATGATTACGGTATCCGGATGATAGGTCGGATAGATGTCTCCAATCGTCCAGCGAACGAGGCTATCGCACAAGACGCTATCGGGGTTCGTGGTGAACTGATCCGGATTGGTCTTAATGGTATCAATATAGACGGCATTGGGAACGGCATATACCCAACGTTTCGTACCGGGCAACCACAACGAGTCGTTTTCGCACATGTTAACGGTGGTATCCTTTTCGTTGCGGACAAAGATCTTGAAGTAGTGGATGTTATCGCAACCCCAAATGACGGTATCTTTCATCGGTTGAACGGTGATACCGTTATAATTCACATCAATCTCCGGGTCGTGGGCACGCCCTAAGACGTAGGTATCGCCTGCGCAGATAACTACGGAGTCGCTTTCCATCAAGTCGGGTTTCAAGCGTAAGAAGAGTTCTGCAACACTATTGCAATGCGTATCCGATTGTAGCGGAGCCGTGTACATTCCTTCATTTATGATCCTCATGCCATGGAAGTAATATCCCGCAGCCAAGTCCGCTTCACAGATGATGTCTGTGGTAGCTTCTATTACACGAGGTAGCACATTCAGTTCCAAACGAACGACGGAGTCGCAACCATGGATGGTATGAAGCGTATCCAGATACGTACCCGTCTCGGTGCATTTGATACGATTGTTAAACAAATACGGGAGTTCAACTTCGCAGATGGTCACAGAGAGGGTGGTATCGTAAGTCGGGAAGACTGCCAACTCAATCGAGTAGATACTATCCTCGCCCAATACCGTGAATAAGCTATCGTAGTAGATACCCGATTCGGTTAGGGTCTTATTGTGCCATACAATAGCATCGTGTCCGGAAGAGCACAAGGTGTCGTGCTCGATGGGGAAGATATATTCCTGAGCTTGGAGTAAGACGAGACGATTGATAGAGTCGCAACCGGCAATGGTCTTATTGTTAATCGCAAATACGGTTGGAGTGGTAAAGGTAGAATCATTGATAGACCACGTATAGGTTGGATGCGACTTCGAGAGATAAGCAGTATCTACTCTGAGATACTTATGCGTTACATTCAAATGGAGGTGAATGATACTATCGCAACCATAGATGGTTTGGAGCGTATCGGTATAGGTTCCGGTCGAATCGTACGTCTTGTTGCCAAATGAATAACGATCCCCTTCACAAATCTCCGCAGCAATATCTATTTCGTATTCAGGAAGGATGGTTAAGATAAGGCGATAAATCGAATCTTTATGATTGACTGTTTCGTAACGTTGTTCATAAATCTTCGTTTGTCCAGCCTCATGATTGAGCGGAATCTCCGTTGTCTCATTGAGTCTCCAAATATAAGGAGCCTCGCTTTGGCAGATGGAAACGCTATCCTCATATTGATAGATAGCGTGGAAGATGGCTACCAATTCATAGATGGAGTCACAACCCGAAACGGTCGTTTGTACATCGCGATAAGTGCCACTTTCGGTAATGGTTTGCCCATGCCATAGATAGGTTTCATTATTACCCAACACAATCGTGTCGGTAGTGAAGAAACGTTTTTGTGCGGTGATCACTACGATGATCGTGCTATCGCAACCGCCTACGCCTTGGAAGCGTAAGGTATCCGTACCCGATTGGGTATAGGTGCTGTCACCAAAGGTTACAAATCCACCTTCGCAGAAGGACAGGTATTGATACTGAACGTATGCGGAATCAACCGTAAGGGTGAGGTGATAAACCGAGTCAGTGGAGAATTGAGAAACATACTTTTGGGTATATGTGTATGTCCCAGTTACCGGCTCGTTAATCTCTAAGCCTTGCCACAGGAAGGTCTCACCCACACACGAATGGGCGGTCTCCCAATACTCGTAATCGCGAATCTTGAGAACGGTGATGGTATAGGAGCTATCGCAACCGTTGACAGTGTTATAATGAGCATCATAAACACCCTCTTCGGTAATCGTCTTTCCTTGCCACTCAAAGGTATCGCCCTCCTTGATGTACTTGGTCTCTTGGAAGTGGTAGGTCGGATATTCGTTTACGATGACCTCAATGAGACTGTCACAACCATAGAGCGATTGCAGATGGATGGTGTCTTTTCCGGGGTGTTTATACATCTTTCCGTGGAAAGCAACCGAATCACCGGCGCAGAAATAGAGGTGTTGTTGTGCCTTATAGACGGGGTGAATATCGATTGTCAAATGATAAACAGAGTCCATACCATAGACACTGGTATAAGGCTTAGTATAGGTATAAACACCTGCACTATCCTTGGAGATAATCAATCCATGCCACTCATAGATTTCGTTCACGCAGAGGTCTGCTTTCTCGTAGAAGTGGTATGCCGAATCAACAATCAAGGTTAATGTATAAGTGCTATCGCAACCATAGATAGTCGTACCTTGAATGACATACGTTCCCGTTTCGGTATACTGCCGGTCATGCCAAGTGTAGGAACTATCCTTTTTGATATGAACCGTATCGTTGAAACGGTAGCTCTCATACTCGTTGATGACGACCTCGATGATACTATCGCAACCCGTAACGGAAGGCAAGATGATGGTGTCACGTCCTGCTTTTGAGTAGTTCTTGTTATGGAAGGTCACGTTCTCACCCGGGCAGATAGAAAGAACTTGTTGCGAGAAGGGTTTTTCGTGAATAGTCAATGTCAAATAATAGGTCGAGTCCATACCATATTGGGTGGTATAGCTGACCTTATAATTATATTTACCCGCAGCAGCCTCGTTGATCTTCAGTCCTTGCCACTCGTAGATCTCGCCCAAGCAGCTGAAAGCCGAATCGTGGAACGTATAAGCCGAATCCACAATCACGGTCAAGGTATAGATACTATCGCAACCATGGATAGTGGAATAAGTCTTTGTATATTGACCTGCTTCCGTTATCACTTTGCCGTTCCAAATGTAACTACTATCCTTCCTAATATGAACCGTTTGGTCATAGTGGTAGTTAGGATATTCGGCAACGATGACCTCAATAAGGCTATCGCAACCCGCAGCGCTATACAGTTGGATGGTATCGCGACCCGTTTGGGTGTAAACGTGACCAAGGAAGGAGACGCTGGTACCCGGGCAGATGAAGAATTGTTTCTGCTCAAAGTAAGACGGAGTAACGGTCAGTTCCAAATGGTAAATAGAATCCGTTCCGAGCACG
The DNA here is from genome assembly GCA_024400135.1 of Paludibacteraceae bacterium. Taxonomy (GTDB): domain Bacteria; phylum Bacteroidota; class Bacteroidia; order Bacteroidales; family Paludibacteraceae; genus Colicola. Next base: position 1,252 of record JAKSNE010000079.1, on the reverse strand, counting down.
GAGGTATATTTGCGATGATAGTCATATACGCCCGAAGTCTTTCTATTGATCGTTAATCCTTGCCACTCCAGCGTTTGACCGGTACAGATGCTTGCTTTCTCGTAGAAGTTATAAACCACATCCTCTATCACCGTTAAGCGGTAGATACTATCGCAACCATAGATGGTGTATTGTCTATCCTCAAACGTTCCCTCACGGTCGATGGTCATGCCATGCCAAGTGATGACGCTGTCAGACTTGATATGAACAGTATCTTGATACAGATAGGTTGGGTATTCCTTGATGATCAATTCCACGATACTATCGCAGCCGTTGACGCTATTGAAACGCAGCGTATCTTTGCCTTCCGCCGAATAGGTCTTACCGTTGAACGTAACGCTATTTCCGTGACAGAAGAACAGCGGCAGTTGTTGCCAATACTTAGGCAATACGGTCAGATGCAGGTGCATCGTAGAGTCATTGCCGTATTGGTTGGTATAAGTAATCTCGTAATGGTGCGTACCGACTTCGCTATAGGTGTTTCCTTGCCAAGTGTAGGTCTCGCCATAGCAGATAGTAGCGGTCTCGTGGATATCGTCTCTATGTTTAACGTTCACCTTGAGGTAATAGGTACTATCACAACCGGAGGCAGTAACATATTCGTCTTTATATTCGCCCGAACCGGTGATGGTTTGTCCGCGCCAAGTATAGGTCTCTGTATCCCAAATGGTGACGGTGTCGTAGAAAGCGTAGACAGGCGACTCGGTAATGATTACCTCGATGATACTATCGCAACCGGTAGAAGCCGTCGTATAGATGGTGTCCAAACCGGGTTGAGTATAGGTCTTACCATTGAATGTAACACTCTTGCCATGACAGAAGCTCAAAACTTGTGTCGTTTTATTTTCAGGTAAGATAACGAGGTGCAAGTGCATGATCGAATCCGTACCGGCTTGGTTCTTGAATGCTTTTTCACGGGTATATTCGCCCGGCTCTTTATATGTCTCCCCTTGCCAAGTGTAAGTCTCGCCATAGCAGATGGTGGTGTCTTTGTATATATGGTCAACGTAGTAGAGCTGAACATAGAGTTCGTAGATACTATCGCAACCGGCAACGGTGGTATAAGCGTCCGTATAGGTGCGACCCTCCGAGATAACTTGACCACGCCATTCGGTGGTAGTACCGGCTTCTAACTTCAACGTATCGTAGTGGTGGAACGGATACACTTCCGTCACAATCACTTCTTCGATACTGTCGCAGCCCATGCTACTGG